>NZ_AJQF01000297.1:0-32851 GCF_000261705.1 Bradyrhizobium genomosp. III
TCGCCAGGACAGGCTTCATCGGCTGCGAGCCCTATGTCAACGGCATGGCCAAGATCCTCGCGCAGATCGAGGCCGCCAACATCGGCAACATCCGCCTGTTCGCAGGCGATGCCGCCGAGCTGCTGGCCTGGCTGCCCAAGGCATCGCTGTCGCGGATCGACTTGATCCATCCCGATCCCTGGCCGAAGCGGCGGCACTGGAAACGGCGCTTCGTCCAGGACAGGACCATCGCCGCGATGGCGCGCGTGCTGAAGCCGAACGGCGAATTCCGCTTCGTCTGCGACATCGACGATTACTGCGCCTGGACGCTGTCGCATCTTGCGCGTTCGCAGGATTTCGTCTGGCTTGCCGAACGCGCCGACGACTTCAGACAGCCGTGGGCGGGCTACACCATGACGCGCTACGGCCGAAAGGCCGCGCGCGAAGGACGGAAGGCGGCGTATTTGCGATTCAGACGACTCTAGATCGTCTGCCGGTTGCGCCAGAAATTGACGACGCGCTCGGCGGTCGTCGGCATCAGGCGCGTGAAGTTGACGCGCGCGGCCTCGATATCGGCATCGGCCGGCGTGCGGTGCGGACCGTACCAGAGCAGGATGAGCGCGCGCACCGTGGGCCAGCCGAGATTCAGCACGCGGCCGAGAATGAGGATCGGGTCGTAGCGGTCGCCTGCGATCAGGCGGTCGAGGACCGAGAGGCGGACGCCGGACATCGCCGAAAGCGAGGCGATCGATTCCTCGTATTTGTTCGCCTTGGCGAAGCCGAGCAGCGCGCTCTCGCCGAGATGACCCTCGCGATGCAACGCCAGCACAGTGCGCTGGGCCGCGGAGAAATCGCGCCGCGGTCCCGGCGGCAGCGTGGCCTCCTCGATGGCCACCATCGCGCGCTTGATCTCGACCTGGCGCGCGGGATTGACCACGCTGGAGAGCCGGCGGCGGATGACGTCGAGCGTGCCGTCGAGAAGCTGTTTCAGGTTCTCGCCCGAGAGATCACGGCGCTGGCCGATCTTGAGCGTCAGCACGCCGTCCTGCGCCGCACGCTTGATCAGCTCGGAATAGCTGCCGGGCGAGAACACCGCACCGGCATTGCCCGCGGCGCGGCGCACCACGTCGCGGTCGCCGCGCTCCACCAGCACGTCGGTGATGACGGGAGACAAAGCGGGGCGCTCCGTCATCGCCAGCAAATGCCCCTGGCCCTTCAGCCGCGCGATCTCGACCAGCGCGGCGTCATCGAGCACGGGCGAGCGGCGCAGCACGGGGCCGGCCACCATGATCTCGTTCTCGCGCGCGAGTTGATTGACCAGATGCGGCGGCGCGTTGTTCAGGTGCGAGAAGCGCTCGGCGAGGTCGACGCGCGAGGCAAGCTCCGCATGCGGGACGAGATCGATCAGGAGGTTGTCGAAGAGATCGATGAGCTCGGGCCGAAGATTGGCGGAATCCTGGAAGAACAATTCGGAGATGGCGCGCGCGATTTCGCCGCGTCGCCGCGGATCACCGCGTTTGACGATATCGTCCAGTCCGGGAATGAGCGACGTGGCAACGGTCATGAAAACGCAACTCGTACGGGGCACGCCGCGGGCGCGCCCTTGGTCCAAGCCGCCCCACAATCAGGGAATTTAGCCCCCCGAGGTGAAGGAAGCGTTAGGCCCGGGGCGCCGCGAATCGGGCGCAAAAAGCCTCGTCTGGCCCGCGATGGGCCTTGTCCGGGAGGACAGAAAGCGCTATATCAGCGCCAATTCATCTTCTCATACGATCCGCGTAGTGAGAGTGGGCCCGAAAGGACCCGCTCTTTTTTATTACCCGAACGCGGCTTGGCGGAAGATGCGGCCCGACGCGCTGTCGGGGAGTTCCGAAGCGGGCTTTGAAAATCGTAACCAAGCCTTAACCATCGAGCGCCTTGACCCCTGATATGACCGAACCGAACACTGGTTCCACGGATGCCGAGTTGCTGGCCGAGCCGAGGCTCGTGGTCGAGCCGGGCGTGGCGGCACGTGTGTCCGCGGTCGCAGCGCCGGTGCTCGAGGGCATGGGCTATCGTCTGGTGCGGATCCGCATTTCCGGGGAAGCCGGCTGCACCGTGCAGATCATGGCGGAGCGGCCGGACGGCTCGATGCAACTCGAGGACTGCGAGGCGATCTCGCGGGCGCTGTCGCCGGTGCTCGATGTCGCCGACCCCATCGATCGCGCCTACCGGCTGGAAATTTCCTCGCCGGGCATCGACCGGCCGCTGGTCCGCCGTTCCGATTTCGAGCGCTATTCCGGCCATCTGGTGAAGATCGAGATGGCGGTTGCCCATGAGGGGCGCAAGCGGTTCCGCGGCATGATCGGCGCCGTCGAGGGCGACCGCGTGCACCTGCGTCGCGACGACGCCAAGGCGAGCGATAATCCCGACGTTCTCCTGACGATGGAAGATATTGGTGAAGCTCGGCTGGTGCTGACCGACGATCTGATCGCGGAATCGATGCGCCGCGGCAAGGCCGAGGAGCGCCAGATGCGCCGGAACCTCGGCATCGAGCCGCCGGCGGCACCGCACGCGGAGATCAGCGCGAAGATCACCAAGAACACCAAGCCGCAAAAAAAGAAGCCGGCCCCGACCAATACGAAGAAACATCGCCTGGCCGCCGAACGCGCGCGACGGGGCGAGATCGAGCCTGACGAAGGAGACTAGCCATGGCAGTCAGCGCCAATCGACTTGAGTTGCTCCAGATCGCCGATGCCGTTGCGCGCGAGAAATCGATCGACCGCGGCATCGTCATCGCGGCGATGGAGGACGCCATCGCCAAGGCGGCCCGGGCACGTTACGGCAGCGAAACTGACGTTCACGCCGAGATCGACCCGAAGAAGGGCGAGCTGCGGCTGTCGCGCCACATGCTGGTCGTCGAGAAGGTCGAAAACCATTCCAACCAGATCTCGCTGGTGGACGCGCAGCGCGCCAATCCCGGCGCCCAGGTCGGCGACACCATCGCCGACACCCTGCCGCCGCTGGAATATGGCCGCATCGCCGCGCAATCGGCCAAACAGGTCATCGTGCAGAAGGTGCGCGAGGCCGAGCGCGACCGGCAATATCAGGAGTTCAAGGATCGCATCGGCGACATCGTCAACGGCGTCGTCAAGCGCGTCGAATATGGCAGCGTGATCGTCGATCTCGGCCGCGGCGAAGCCATCATCCGCCGTGACGAGATGCTGCCGCGCGAAGTTTTCCGCAACGGCGACCGCGTCCGCGCCTACATCTTCGACGTCCGCCGCGAGACCCGCGGTCCGCAGATCTTCCTCTCCCGCACCCATCCGCAGTTCATGGCGAAGCTGTTCGCGCAGGAAGTGCCGGAGATTTATGACGGCATCGTCGAGATCAAGGCGGTTGCCCGCGATCCGGGCTCGCGCGCGAAAATCGGCGTGATTTCCCGCGATTCCTCGGTCGATCCGGTCGGCGCCTGCGTCGGTATGCGCGGCTCGCGCGTGCAGGCCGTGGTGAACGAATTGCAGGGCGAGAAGATCGACATCATTCCGTGGTCGCCCGACATCGCGACCTTCGTGGTCAACGCGCTGGCGCCGGCCGAAGTGTCCAAGGTCGTCATCGACGAAGACCGCGAGCGCATCGAGGTCGTCGTGCCCGACACCAACAACCAGCTTTCGCTGGCGATCGGCCGCCGCGGCCAGAACGTGCGTCTGGCCTCGCAGCTCACCGGTTGGGACATCGACATCCTGACCGAGCAGGAGGAATCGGAGCGCCGCCAGGCCGACTTCGAGAACTCCACCCGCGTCTTCATGGAATCGCTCAACGTCGACGAAGTGGTCGGCCAGCTGCTGGCGTCCGAAGGCTTCACCTCGGTCGAAGAACTCGCCATGGTGGACCTCAAGGAACTCGCAGGCATCGAGGGCTTCGACGAGGAGACCGCGCAGGAGCTCCAGAGCCGTGCCCGCGAATATCTCGAGCAGCAGGAAGCTGAGATCGAGGCCAGGCGCAAGGAGCTCGGTGTCGAGGACGCCGTCAAGGACGTCCCCGGCGTCACCTCCAAGATGCTGGTGAAGTTCGGCGAGAACGACATCAAGACGGTCGACGACCTCGCCGGCTGCGCCACCGACGATCTGGTCGGCTGGACCGAACGCAAGGAAGGCGGCGAGCAGACCAAGTTCCCCGGCGCGCTCGACGGTATCGACATCTCCCGTGACGATGCCGAGGCGATGATCATGCAGGCCCGCGTCAAGGCCGGCTGGATCACCGAGGCCGATCTGGCCAAGCCCGCTGAGGAGGCTGAGGCCACCGAAGATCAGCCGGCTTAAGGGCAAAGGAGAATGTCGCCCGGATGCTCACCGATACTGACCCCGAACTCGACCATGGACCGCGGACCGAAAGGTCCGCGACCATGCGGATGTGCGCGGTCAGTCGGCAGGTCCGGCCGATCGACGAGCTGATCCGCTTCGTCATTTCGCCGCAAGGCGACGTAGTTCCAGATCTCAAGCGCAAGCTGCCCGGACGCGGCATGTGGCTCACCGCCTCACGCGGGGTGGTTGCGGAAGCCGTCCGGCGTCACCAATTTAGCAAGGCCTTCAAGCGCGAGCTGCGCATCCCTCAGACGCTTCCTGCCGATATTGAGGCGCTCCTGGTTCGGAGCGTGACGGAAGCCCTTGGGATCGCCGCCAAAGCGGGCCAGGTCGTGGCCGGCTTCGGCAAGGTCGAAAGCGCCCTTCGGGAAGGCACGGCCGGGGTCCTGATCCACGCCAGCGACGGGGCCGCGGACGGAATCCGCAAATTGGACATGCTGGCGCGTCAAAATGCCGGAAATCGCGGCGCCAAGCCGCAGATTCCCGTCGTCACCGCGCTGAAATCGTTAGAATTGGATTTGGCACTGACCCGGTCAAATGTGATACATGCTGCCCTGCTCGCGGGCCCGGCGAGCAGGTCATTCCTGTCACGTAGCCAGATGCTGGTCCGATACCGGATGGCGGACGCTGACAAGACTGCCGAAAAGCCCGGCCAGGATTTCTGAGAGATACGACGACCCGATAGGACGGTGCGGCAACGCACAACACTGATAAATCAGGATTAGGACTGCTGAATGGTTGATACCAAGACCCCTGACGACAAGAAGCTGAGCGTTCCGAGCAAGACGCTATCGCTCAAGCCGCGCGTCGAAACGGGCACTGTCCGCCAGAGCTTCAGCCATGGCCGCAGCAAGCAGGTCGTGGTCGAGAAGCGCGGCAAGCGCCGCATCGACGGCAGTGCCGAACCACAGGCTCCCACGGTCGTCGCGAAGCCAGCGCCGGCCGCGCCAACTCCGACGCCCGCTCCGTCGCGCCCCGCGCCGCCGCGTAACGCCGGATCCGGCGTGGTGCTGCGCACGCTGACCGAGGACGAACGTTCCGCCCGCGCCAGCGCGCTGGCCGATGCCAAGGTGCGCGAAGTCGAAGAGCGCCGCCAGGCCGAGGAAGAGGCCCAGCGCCGCGCTGTTCGCGAAGCCGCTGAACGCGTCGAGCGCGAAGCTGCCGAATCCCGCCGCAAGGCCGAGGAAGAGCGTCACCGTCACGAGGACGAAGCCAAGCGCAAGGCAGAGACCGAGGCCAAGAAGCGTTTTGGCGAAGGCGAGCAGCCGGCATCCGCGCCGCGCCCCGCAGCCGCCGCCCCGGCCACTCCGGCGCCGCGCAGCGGCGCCCCCGCCGCGCGCCCCGGCACCACCACGGCACGCCCGGGAACATCGACCGCGCGCCCCGGAACGACCACAGCGAGACCGGCAGGTGGCCCGTTGGGCCGCGCTCCCGCGGTTGCTGCCGGCCCGGACGAGGACGATGGTCCGCGCCAGATCCGCCGCGGTCCCGGCGGCGCCGCGCGTCCCGTGGTAGCCCCCAAGCCCACCCACAAGCCCGGCCCGCAGAAGGAGCGCGGCCGCCTGACCGTCGTCACCGCGCTCAATGCAGACGAAGTCCGCGAGCGCTCGATCGCCTCGTTCCGCCGCCGCACCCAACGCCTGAAGGGCCATGCCGCGAACGAGCCGAAGGAAAAGCTCATCCGCGAGGTGGTCATTCCGGAAGCGATCACCATCCAGGAGCTCGCCAACCGCATGGCCGAGCGCGCGGTGGAAATCATCCGCATGCTGATGAAGCAGGGCGCGATCCATAAGATCACCGACGTGATCGACGCCGACACTGCGCAGCTGATCGCCGAAGAGCTCGGCCACACCGTCAAGCGCGTTGCCGCGTCCGACGTTGAAGAAGGTCTGTTCGACGCCACCGACGATTCGACCGACACCGAGACCCGCTCGCCCGTGGTGACCGTCATGGGTCACGTCGACCACGGCAAGACCTCGCTGCTCGACGCGCTCCGTCATGCCAACGTCGTCTCCGGCGAAGCCGGCGGCATCACCCAGCATATCGGCGCCTATCAGGTGCTGTCGCCCGAAAGCGGCAAGAAGATCACCTTCATCGACACGCCCGGCCACGCCGCGTTCACCGCGATGCGCGCCCGCGGCGCCAAGGTGACCGACATCGTCGTGCTGGTGGTTGCGGCCGATGACGGCGTCATGCCGCAGACGATCGAAGCCATCAACCACGCCAAGGCGGCGCGGGTGCCGATCATCGTTGCCATCAACAAGATCGACAAGCCCGACGCCAAGCCCGAGCGCGTGCGCACCGAGCTGCTCCAGCACGAGGTGCAGGTGGAATCCTTCGGCGGCGAAGTCGTCGACGTCGAAGTGTCCGCCAAGAACAAGACCAATCTCGACAAGCTGCTCGAGATGATCGCGCTCCAGGCAGATATCCTCGACCTCAAGACCAATTCGGAACGACCGGCCGAGGGCACCGTGATCGAGGCCAAGCTCGACCGCGGCCGCGGTCCGGTCGCGACCGTGCTGGTCCAGCGCGGCACGCTCCGGGTCGGCGACATCATCGTCGCAGGCGCCGAGATGGGCCGCGTCCGCGCGCTGATCTCGGATCAGGGCGAGACCGTGCAGGAGGCCGGTCCCTCGGTGCCGGTCGAAGTGCTCGGCTTCAACGGTCCGCCGGAAGCCGGCGATCGTCTCGCCGTGGTCGAGAACGAAGCCCGCGCCCGCCAGGTCACCAGCTACCGTGCGCACCAGAAGCGCGAGAACGCGGCGGCCTCGATCTCCGGCATGCGCGGCTCGCTCGAGCAGATGATGTCGCAATTGAAGACCGCGGGCCGCAAGGAATTCCCGCTGATCATCAAGGCCGACGTGCAGGGCTCGCTGGAAGCGATCCTCGGCTCGCTGGAGAAGCTCGGTACCGACGAGGTCGCAGCCCGCATCCTGCATGCCGGCGTCGGCGGTATCTCGGAATCCGACGTGACGCTGGCCGAAGGCTTCAACGCCGCGATCATCGGCTTCTCGGTTCGTGCCAACAAGGAGGCCGCTGCGGCCGCCAAGCGCAACGGCATCGAGATCCGCTACTACAACATCATCTACGACCTCGTGGACGACGTGAAGAAGGCGATGAGCGGCTTGCTCGCGCCGACCTTGCGCGAAACCATGCTCGGCAATGCCTCCATCCTGGAGATCTTCAACATCTCCAAGGTCGGCAAGGTCGCCGGCTGCCGCGTCACCGACGGCACCGTGGAACGCGGCGCCAATGTGCGCCTGATCCGCGACAACGTCGTCGTGCACGAAGGCAAGCTGTCGACGCTGAAGCGCTTCAAGGACGAAGTGAAGGAAGTCCAGTCCGGTCAGGAATGCGGCATGGCCTTCGAGAACTACCACGACATGCGTGCCGGTGACGTGATCGAGTGTTACCGCGTGGAGACGATCCAGCGCTCCCTGTAAGTCCAAATCTTACCGAAGCGCCCGGATCTTTTTGAGCTGAAATTGCGGGAGTGCGATGGCCGGATTTTTTCCGGCCATCCACCCCTCTTCGTTTCAACAGGACAAATGACAATGCCCGTGTCCCAAACACGGGCATGACGAGGTGATTTTCGAGATGCCACGCCATCATCAGAAAAAAAATTCCGCACCCGGCGGGGGCTCGCAACGTCAGTTGCGCGTCGGCGAGCAGGTTCGCCACGCGATGGCCGATATTCTGGCGCAAGGCAATGTGCATGATGCGGATCTCGAAGGTCACATCATCACCGTGCCGGAGGTGAGGATGTCACCCGACCTGAAGCTCGCGACAGTCTATGTGATGCCGCTCGGTGGCCACGACACCGCGGTCGTCATCGCTGCGCTCGAACGCAACAAGAAGTTTCTGCGCGGCGAGGTCGCGCGGCGCGTTAACCTGAAATTTGCACCTGATCTTCGTTTCCGCGTCGACGAACGATTCGACGAAGCGGAACGGATCGAGAAGCTTTTGCGAACACCTGCAGTTCAGAGGGACCTCGAACAGGATTTGGAACAGGATCCGGAGACGGATCGGGAAGAAGAACGATGACCATGGACCCGGCTCACGACACGATCAGCGGCGAACAGGCCGATCAGCGCGACGTGCAGAAAAATAATTTTGCGGACATCGGCGGCGATTCTCAGCCGCATCAGGAGCCGCGCCGCGTCAACAACGATCCGCGCGCCAATGCCAGGCAGAAGGGCAACCAGGTTCGCCGCGACCGGCGCGACGTCCATGGCTGGGTCGTGCTCGACAAGCCGACCGGCATGACCTCGACGCAGGCGGTTGCGGTGCTCAAGCGCCTGTTCAACGCCAAGCGCGCCGGACACGCCGGCACGCTCGATCCGCTCGCCTCGGGCGGGCTGCCGATCGCGCTCGGGGAAGCCACCAAAACCGTTCCCTTCGTCATGGACGGCCGCAAGCGCTACCAGTTCACGGTGTGCTGGGGCGAGGAGCGCGACACCGACGACATCGAGGGCCGGGTGACCGCGACCTCCGACCAGCGTCCGACCCGCGAGGCCATCCTGGCCCTGTTGCCCCGCTTCACCGGGGTGATCGAGCAGATCCCACCGCGCTATTCCGCGATCAAGGTCCAGGGCGAGCGCGCCTACGACCTCGCCCGCGACGGCGAGGTCGTGGAACTGGCCGCCCGTCCGGTCGAAATTCACCATTTAACCCTTGTGGATCAACCGGATAACGACCGAGCCGTGTTCGAGGCCGAATGCGGCAAGGGCACCTATGTCCGGGCGTTGGCCCGCGATATGGGCCGGATTCTCGGCACTTACGGCCATATCTGCGCGCTCAGGCGGACCCTGGTCGGCCCATTTGGCGAAAACGACATGATTCCGCTGGATCAGCTGGAGGCTTTGTGCGATAGAGCCGCGTCCGGCGAGGGTAGCCTCGCGGACGCGCTTATGCCCGTTGAGACCGCGCTGGACGACATCCCGGCACTGGCCGTCACTCGGGCTGATGCGGCAAGGCTCCATCGGGGCCAGGCCGTTTTGTTGCGCGGACGGGATGCGCCCACTTGTAGCGGCACAGTCTATGTCACGGTGGCAGGCCGTCTTCTCGCGCTTGCTGAAGTCGGCAATGGCGAAATCATCCCCAAGCGTGTGTTCAACCTGACCGGCCTGACTGCCAGCCCCGGTCGCAACGAGAGAAATTGACGATGTCGATTGCCGCAGAACGCAAAGCGGAAGTCATCAAGACGAATGCCAACAAGGCCGGCGACACCGGCTCGCCCGAGGTTCAGGTCGCGATCCTGTCGGAACGCATCAACAACCTCACCAACCATTTCAAGACCCACGTGAAGGACAACCATTCGCGTCGCGGCCTCTTGAAGCTGGTCTCGACCCGCCGCTCGCTGCTCGACTACCTCAAGAAGCGGGACGAGGCGCGTTACAAGGCGCTGCTCGAGAAGCACAACATTCGTCGCTAAGAGTTCTTGCGCGCGCCAACGGCGCGCGTTTTCGCACGTGGTTTCGAACGAAAGCGCTTATTTTAAGCTTTTTGATCGAGGTTGCGTGCACGTCGGATGCGGGCCGTTGACGGCCAGCATCCGGGCATGATGAGCGAAGATCGCAATTCGGTGTTCGCATTCGTGCCGACTGACAGTCCAGCAGCAATCCGGCGGCTGGGCACAACGGGCAAGGCGCCCGTATGACCCGAAAGGATGGACGCCATCCGAAATCCAAAAACCATGGCAGGATCGCAGGACGCTGATCACCCGCTTCGATCAGCGCCCCGCAATCTTGCGCATGGTTTTTGTTTTTCGAGCCGTCCTTCTTTCGAGAACCCATGAAAGAAGACATCTATGTTCAATAAGCATTCGGTCGAGATCGACTGGGGTGGACGCACTCTCAAGCTGGAAACCGGCAAGATCGCCCGTCAGGCCGATGGCGCGGTCGTCGCCACCTATGGCGAGACCGTGGTGCTCGCCACCGTCGTCGCGGCGAAGGCGCCGCGCGAAGGCGTCGACTTCCTGCCGCTGACCGTCGACTACCAGGAGAAGACCTACGCTGCGGGCCGCATTCCCGGCGGCTATTTCAAGCGCGAAGGACGTCCGACCGAGAAGGAGACGCTGGTCTCCCGCCTGATCGACCGTCCGATCCGTCCGCTGTTCGTCGACGGCTGGCGCAACGAAACCCAGGTGATCGTCACCGTGCTCTCGCACGACATGGAAAACGATCCTGATATCGTCGCGCTGGTGGCTTCGTCCGCTGCGCTGACGCTGTCCGGCGCGCCCTTCAAGGGCCCGATCGGCGCGGCACGCGTCGGCTTCGCCAATGACGAGTTCATCCTCAACCCGACGCTCGACGAGATGGTCGACACCCAGCTCGACCTCGTCGTCGCCGGCACCGCCGACGCCGTGCTAATGGTCGAATCGGAAGCCAAGGAGCTGAACGAAGACATCATGCTTGGCGCAGTGATGTTCGGTCACCGCCACTTCCAGCCGGTGATCAACGCGATCATCGAGCTCGCCGAGAAGGCTGCGAAGGAGCCGCGCGAAGTCACCGTGATCGACAATTCGGCGCTCGAGAAGGAAATGCTCGGCATCGTCGAGCAGGAGCTGCGCGCCGCCTACGCCATTCCGGTCAAGCAAGATCGCTACGCCGCAGTCGGCAAGGTCAAGGAAAAGGTGATCGCCCACTACTTCCCGGAAGGGCAGGAGCCGAAATACGACAAGCTGCGCATCGCCGGCGTGTTCAAGGAGCTCGAAGCCAAGATCGTTCGCTGGAACATCCTCGACACCGGCAAGCGCATCGACGGCCGCGACAGCAAGACCGTCCGCAACATCGTCGCCGAAGTCGGCGTGCTGCCCCGCGCCCACGGCTCGGCGCTGTTCACCCGCGGCGAGACCCAGGCGATGGTCGTGACCACGCTCGGCACCGGCGAGGACGAGCAGTACATCGACGCGCTGTCGGGAACGTACAAAGAGACGTTCCTGCTGCACTACAACTTCCCTCCCTACTCGGTCGGTGAGACCGGCCGCCTCGGCGGCACCAAGCGTCGCGAGATCGGCCACGGCAAGCTGGCCTGGCGCGCGATCCACCCGGTGCTGCCGCCGCACCACGAATTCCCCTACACCACGCGCGTGGTGTCGGAGATCACGGAGTCGAACGGCTCGTCCTCAATGGCTTCGGTCTGCGGCGCTTCGCTGGCGCTGATGGATGCCGGCGTGCCGTTGAAGCGGCCGACCGCGGGCATCGCGATGGGCCTGATCCTCGAAGACAAGCGCTTTGCGGTTCTCTCGGACATCCTCGGTGACGAGGACCATCTCGGCGACATGGACTTCAAGGTCGCCGGTACCGAGCAGGGCATCACCTCGCTCCAGATGGACATCAAGATCGAGGGCATCACCGAAGAGATCATGAAGGTCGCGCTCGCCCAAGCCAAGGATGGACGTATCCACATCCTCGGCGAGATGGCCAAGGCGCTCACCAACGCCCGTGCCGAGCTCGGCGAATACGCGCCGCGCATCGAGACCTTCAAGATCGCCACCGACAAGATCCGCGAAGTGATCGGCACCGGCGGCAAGGTGATCCGCGAGATCGTCGAGAAGACCGGCGCCAAGGTCAATATCGAGGACGACGGCACCGTGAAGGTCGCCTCCAGCGACGGCGAGGCCATGAAGGCCGCGATCAAGTGGATCAAGTCGATCGCCTCCGATCCGGAAGTCGGCCAGATCTATGACGGCACCGTCGTCAAGGTGATGGAGTTCGGCGCCTTCGTGAACTTCTTCGGCTCCAAGGACGGCCTCGTCCACATCAGCCAGCTCGCCTCGGCGCGCGTGCAGAAGACCTCCGACGTCGTCAAGGAAGGCGACAAGGTCAAGGTCAAGCTGCTCGGCTTCGACGACCGCGGCAAGACCCGCCTGTCGATGAAGGTGGTCGATCAGACCACCGGCGAAGACCTCGAAGGCAAGGGCGGCGAGGGCGAGAAGGCCCCGCGCGAAGCCGCCGGCGAGTAAGCGCTCGGCAACATCAGAAACACGAAGGGCGGCCGAAAGGCCGCCCTTTTTGTTTGTGTCCGCCCCGGGGTGACTTGCACCTCTCCCGCAAGCAGGAGAGGTGCAGCGACTTACGCCGCGATGTCGTAACGGTCGAGGTTCATCACCTTGGTCCAGGCCTTGGCGAAGTCCTTCACGAACTTCTCCTTGGCGTCCGAGGTGGCATAGACCTCGGCGTAGGCGCGGAGCTGCGAGTGCGCGCCGAAGATCAGATCGACGCGCGTGCCGGTCCACTTGACCGCATTGGTCTTGCGGTCGCGCCCCTCGTAGGTGCCGTCGGCCGCCGGCGTCCATTGCGTGCTCATGTCGAGCAGGTTGACGAAGAAGTCGTTGGTCAGCGTTCCCACCTTGGAGGTGAAGACGCCGTTCTTCGAATTGCCCGCGTTGGCACCGAGCACGCGCAGGCCGCCGAGGAGCGCCGTCATCTCGGGCCCGGTTAGCCGCAGAAGCTGCGCGCGGTCGACAAGCGCCTCTTCCTGCTGCATGAACTGATGCCGCTTGCCGATGAAGTTGCGGAAGCCATCGGCCCGCGGCTCCAGCGGAGCGAAGGACTCCGCATCGGTCTGCTCCTGCGAGGCGTCCATCCGGCCCGGCGTGAAGCCGACCTTGACGTCGACGCCGGCATCCTTGGCGGCCTTCTCGACCGCGGCAGAACCGCCGAGCACGATGAGGTCCGCGAGCGAGACCTTCTTCGCGCCTGAAGACGCGTTGAAGTCCTTCTGGATCGCTTCGAGCTTGCCCAGAACCTTGGAGAGCTGAGCCGGCTGGTTCACCTCCCAATCCTTCTGCGGGGCAAGACGGATGCGCGCGCCGTTGGCGCCGCCGCGCTTGTCGGAGCCGCGGAACGTCGAGGCGGACGCCCAGGCGGTCGAGACCAGCTCGGAGACCGACAGACCCGAGGCCAGGATCTTGCTCTTCAGCGCCGCGATGTCCTGCTCGCTGGCCAGCTCGTGATTCACGGCCGGAATCGGATCCTGCCAGATCAGCGTCTCCTTCGGCACCAGCGGGCCGAGATAACGCTGAATCGGACCCATGTCGCGATGGGTGAGCTTGAACCAGGCGCGGGCAAAGGCGTCCGCGAACTGAGCCGGGTTCTCCAGGAAGCGACGCGAGATCTTCTCGTAGGCCGGGTCGAAACGCAGCGAGAGGTCGGTGGTCAGCATGGTCGGCCGATGCTTCTTCGACTTGTCGAAGGCATCGGGAATGATCGCGTCGGCGCCCTTGGCGGTCCACTGGTTCGCACCGCCCGGGCTCTTCGTAAGCTCCCACTCGTAGTTGAACAGGTTCTCGAAGAAGTTGTTGCTCCACTTGGTCGGCGTCGCCGTCCAGGTCACTTCGAGACCGCTGGTGATGGAATCACCGGCGAGGCCCGAAGCGTGCTTGCTCTTCCAGCCGAGGCCTTGATCCTCGAGCGCGCCCGCTTCCGGCTCCGGACCGACCAGCGACGGATCGCCGGCGCCGTGTGTCTTGCCGAAGGAGTGGCCGCCGGCGATCAGCGCGACGGTCTCTTCGTCGTTCATCGCCATGCGGGCGAAGGTCTCGCGGATGTCCTTGGCCGCGGCAACCGGGTCCGGCTTGCCGTTCGGGCCTTCCGGATTGACGTAGATGAGGCCCATCTGCACCGCGCCGAGCGGCTCGGCGAGCTGGCGTTCGCCGCTGTAGCGCTCATCACCCAGCCACGTGCCTTCGGGACCCCAATAGAGCTCTTCCGGCTCCCAGACGTCGGCGCGGCCGCCGGCGAAGCCGAAGGTCTTGAAGCCCATCGATTCCAGCGCGACGTTGCCGGCGAGAACCATCAGGTCGGCCCAGGAGAGCTTGCGGCCGTATTTCTGCTTGATCGGCCACAGCAGCCGGCGCGCCTTGTCGAGGTTGGCGTTGTCGGGCCAGCTGTTGAGTGGTGCGAAACGCTGCTGGCCGGCTCCGGCGCCGCCACGGCCGTCGGTGATGCGGTAGGTGCCCGCGCTGTGCCAGGCCATACGGATCATGAGACCGCCATAGTGACCGAAGTCGGCGGGCCACCACTCCTGCGAGTCCGTCATCAGCGCGGTCAGGTCCTTGACGACCGCGTTAAGGTCGAGCGTCTTGAATTCCTTGGCATAGTCGAATTCGTCGCCCATCGGATCGGACAGGCCGGAATTCTTGTGCAGCATCTCGATGCTGAGCTGAGTTGGCCACCAATCGCGGTTCGCTGGCACGCGTTTTCCACCCGAAAACGGGCACTTCGAAGTGTCGTCCATGAATACCTCCTCTGGTGGCGTCGAACTCGCGCCTTTGACCAGGTAGAACCACTCTAAGCGTCGCGTCCTATCAGGTAAAGTTGACTTTAATGATCGCTGCGATAGGATTTTCTGATGATAAACCTGACGCTGCGCCAGCTCCGGTATTTCGACGCCCTGGCGCGTCACGGCCATTTCGGCCGCGCGGCTGAGTCCTGCTCCATCTCGCAACCGGCCTTGTCGATGCAGATCAAGGAGTTGGAGGAGACGCTCGGCGGCCTGCTGCTGGAGCGCAGCGCCCGGCAGGTGGCGCTGACCCGGTTCGGCGAGGAGCTCGCGCAACGCGTTCGCGACATTTTGCGCTCGGTCGATGAGCTCGGCGATTTCGCCCGCGCCTCGCAGGATCGCTTCGCCGGTCGCCTGCGCATCGGCATGATCCCGACGATCGCGCCGTATCTGCTGCCCACCATCACCAAGAATCTCACGCGCATGCATCCGGAGCTCGACATCCGCGTGCGCGAGACCATGACGCCGCGATTGATCCAGGAGCTGGTGGAAGGGCGGCTCGACACCGCCATCGTGGCCCTGCCGGTGTCCGAGCCTTCGCTCACCGAGGTCGCACTGTTCGAGGAGAAATTCCTGCTGGTCCGGCCGAGCGCGGATGAGGGGACCCCGGCGCCGTCGCGCGAGATGATGCGCGAGATGCGGCTGTTGCTGCTCGAAGAGGGACACTGCTTCCGCGATCAGGCGCTGTCGTTTTGCAACATGCAGTCGGCGCCGCCGCGCGAGATGCTGGATGCCAATTCGCTGTCGACGCTGGTCCAGATGGTCAGCGCCGGCATCGGGGTCACGCTGATCCCGGAGATGGCCGTGCCGGTGGAGACGCGATCGGCGTCGGTCTCGCTCGCGCGCTTCCTCGATCCGCAGCCATCCCGCACCATCGGCATGGTCTGGCGCAAGACCAGCCCGTTGGCGCGGCAGCTGCTGCAAATCTCCGAAGTGGTGTGCCTGTCGGCCGGCAAGGTGCGCGCACGCCCATCTGCGCGCAGCCAGCGGGCCTGAGGCTCCAATGTCGCACCCGATCATCCGCCCCGCCCGCGCCGACGAATACGACGAGGTCGGCCGCGTCTGGATGGAGAGCTGGATCTCGACCGGCCTCGGCGAGGCCAGCGACTTTCTGCTCGCCAATCTCCGCGCGCGCATCCGACGCGAGATCGAGAACGGCTGGAGCCTGTTCGTCGCCGATGATCGCGGCACCATCGCCGCCATGCTGGCGCTGCATGTGCCAAAACTCTATCTCGACATGCTTTTCGTCGGACCCGCCTATCAGGGTCAATCGCTCGGGCGAAAGCTGCTCGCCTTCACGCGCACGCAAATGCCCGACGAGATGCACCTGCGCTGCGTGCGCGAGAACGAAAAAGCCTGGCGCTGGTACGAGCGCGAAGGTTTCGTGTTCGAGAAGGAAGAGATCGATCCAGCGAACGGGTTCATGATGAAGTATTACCGGTGGAAGCGGCAGCGACCAACCGGATAGACCACGACCTCCGGGTGCAGCTTGCGGTTGTCACCGTCCTAATCTAGGGTGGCGTGATCGATATTCTCCCGCTGCTGATGCCCTGGAATCCATGATTCGATTTGCTGCTTCCGCGATCGTTTTGCTGTCTTCTCTAGCTCTGGCAGCAGCTCAAACTCCTCCTGCAACCACCGCGCCACCCACGCCTCCCTCAAAGCCGACCGTCAAGAAAGCGGCGACGAAGCCGAAAGCTGCGGCAGTCAAACCAGCCGAGCAGATGAACAGCGGTCCGTGCCGTCTCGGCGTAATCTCGGTAATCGGCGAGCATTACTCCGTACAGAAGTTCGGCGTGACAATCTTCGAGGCGGAAGCAAAGGAGGTCCCGATCGACTGGGGCCTCGATGATCTCGTTTTCGCGCGCGTGCGGGCGGCAACGAACAACGATTCCTCGATACGCAGGATCGCTTATCCCAAGGGCGCCTTCGATCCCTTCTATCATGCGAAGGCGATCTTCATCCCGGACCCCAAAGAGACTCTGCCGGTGATCGTGAAGGGGTTCACCGCGAATGCGAATTGCGATCGCTATCTCGTCGCAACCACTTTCAAGACGAAGCTGCCGAACTCAAACATGACGCTGAACGGGATCGGCACCTACAACCAGGGGCTCGGCAGCTTGATTCGGCACTCACACCTTTTCGCCAATGTTGCGATCACGCTGATTGACGGCCGCAGCTACGAACAGATCAAGCGCCCCCTTACGGATATCGGCGCGAATCTCGCCACAAGCATGCGTCTGTTTGAAGACCCGATCACGAAGCTCGACAATTCACTGTTCCCAGATCCGCCCGAGACAGCTTCGACCAACGCGGCGTTGCGCGAGAGAACGCGTGCGCTCGTCGTAGAAAGGCTCGACCGGAACCTCCCCGGCTATCTAAAGGAAGAGTAAGCGCCTTTGTCGACACGACGCGCCAAAGGATCAAGTTTGGCTGCGCCTGCGAACACAGTCGCATTCAGCATGATCGCCCGGCTGCTCGTCATTACGCTCATCCTGTGGTGTTTTTCAACTCAGGCGCCGGCACAAGCCCAATGGGAGACGGCACAACCAACCGTCAAACAAGCCAATGGCAAGCTGACCACGCGGCGTGAAGCGACGGGCAAGCCCGCTCCCGTGGCCGGCGGCTCGTGCGACTTTGGTGTCGTCATCACCACCGGCGATGAGTTCACCGTGCAGACGACCGGCCTGACCATATTTCAGAACAAGAAGACGGTGGTCCCGATCCCAGGCTGGGGACTGAGCGATCTGATCTTCGCGCGGACCCGCGCCGCGATCCCTGCCGGCGCGTCCGTTCTGAGAATCACCTACAATCCGGCGAAATTTCCTCCCCACGATGAGTCAAAGGACACGTTGAAAGATAGGTTGGTCCGCGATCCCAACGCGGAGCTGGCCGGATACATGCGCGAGGCCGTGAAAGGAACGAATTGCCGGCACTACATCCAGATCCTCAATGCAATCAGTCCGATCGGGTCATCAAGCTATACGGTCCGCGGCTTCGGCATCCTCAACCAGGATGTGGTGCTCGGGCGTCGCATCTTTCTCCACGCCCTGGCGTTTATCCGTATCTTTGACGGGCGCGCCTTTGCCATCGTCAGACAGAGCTCTGCGCTGATCAACCTGGATCATTCGCTGGCGGTGCAGAGGTTTTTGGGCAAGCTCGTCGGCGGCCCTTATCGCGAGTTGCCCGCAGAATCGTTTCCAACGCGCCCTGAAGATGCCGCCGACAACCCCGCACTGCGCGACGGCGTGCGCGCCATGCTGGCGGAAAGCCTCGACAAGACGTTGCCGCTTTTGCTTGGACGTCGACCAGCAGCACGCCAAAGCGACACTGAACAACGTTGACCCACATGTCGTTTACGCTGGTTGGCATCGACCCAGGCGTAGTGCGTTGCGGATACGCGGCAAACGCGGCATGAATTGCACGCTGCTAGCCTTCCGCCGATGAAAGGTTCCCGCCATGATCAAGCTCTATTGGTCGCCCCGCTCGCGCTCGTTCACGACGCTCTGGCTGATGGAAGAGAGCGGCCTGCCCTATGAGCGCGTGCTGACCGACATCTCGACCGGCGCGCAAAAGGCGCCGGATTTCCTCAGGGTCAATCCGATGGGGAAAGTGCCGGCGCTCAGCGACGGCGATGCAGCCCTTGGCGAGGCCGCGGCCATTTGCGCCTACATCGCCGACCGCTACCCCGAGACGAAGCTCGCACCCGCCGTGACCGACCCGCGCCGCGCGCGCTATCTGCAATGGCTGTTCTTCTCCCCGGGCTGCATCGAACCTGCCATCATCCAGATCTTCACCAAGATCGAGATCCCGACCTCGACCGCGGCCTGGGGCAGCGCGACGCAGGTGTTCGACGTTCTGGACGCTGCGCTCGCCGAGGGGCCGTGGATTCTCGGCGAAGAATTTTCGGCCGCCGACGTCACGATCGGCTCGGGCCTGAATTTCGCGGTGCGCCTGTTCAAGATGGTGCCGTCGCGCCCCGCGTTCGATGCCTATCTCGCACGCTGCATGGCACGTCCCGCTTTCCAGCGCGCGGAGAAGATCGCCGCGGGTTAGACGAACTCTCGTAGGGTGGGCAAAGCGAAGCGTGCCCACGTCATGTATCTATTGCGATCACGCAGAGATGGTGGGCACGTCGCTTGCGCTCCTTTGCCCACCCTACGGCGTCGTCATATCAGGCTACTCGCGGACGCCTCAGTCGGGCGTCTTCAAACCGTCAGGCCTCGGCATCAGGACGATGTTGTAGCCGGAATCGACATAGTGGATCTCGCCGGTCACGCCGCCGGAGAGATCCGACAGCAGATACAGCGCCGAGCCGCCGAGCTCGTCGAGCGTGACGCCGCGGCGAAGCGGCGAATGCTTCTGCATGAAGGCGAACATCGCGCGCGCCTCGCCGATGCCGGAGCCGGCGAGCGTCCGGATGGGGCCCGCCGAGATCGCGTTGACGCGGATGCCGCGCGGTCCGAAATCGGAGGCGAGATAGCGCACGGAGGCTTCCAGCGCCGCCTTGGCCACGCCCATCACGTTGTAGTTCGGCATCGCGCGCTCGGAGGCGCCGAAGGTCAGCGTGATCATGCTGCCGCCCTCCGTCATCAGTTCGGCGGCGCGCTTCGCCACTTCCGTGAACGAGAAGCACGAGATCACCATGGTGCGTGAAAAGTTCTCGCGGCTGGTGTCGGCGTAGCGGCCCTTCAGCTCGTTCTTGTCGGCAAAGCCGATGGCGTGGATGACGAAATCGAGCTTGCCCCATTTTTCACGGAGCACATCGAAGGTCGCATCGACGCTGGCGATGTCCTCGACGTCGCACGGCAGCACCAGATCGACGCCGAGCTGCTCCGCCAGCGGCTTGACGCGCTTGCCGAGGGCCTCGCCCTGGAAGGTGAAGGCAAGCTCGGCGCCGTGGGCATGCAGCGTCTTCGCCATGCCCCAGGCGATCGAATGATCATTGGCGATGCCCATGATCAAACCGCGCTTACCTTTCATCAGACCTTCCATCTCGCGATTACCTTCCGCTTAGGTCATGCTCGGGCTTCCACGCCCTTCCAAACCTAGTCCCAATACGTGGATGGCCGGGACAAGCCCGGCCATGACGAGAAAATCAACAGTACGCCAACAACGACGTCACGCATCCAACCGGCTGAACACCAGCGTGGCGTTGGTGCCGCCGAAGCCGAAGGAGTTCGACAGCACGGTGCCGATCTTGACGTTGTCGATGCGCTTGCGCACGATCGGCATGTCGGCGAAGACAGGGTCGAGCTCCTGGATATGCGCGCTCTCGCAGATGAAGCCGTTATTCATCATCAGCAGCGAGTAGATCGCCTCCTGCACGCCGGTGGCGCCCAGCGAGTGGCCGGTCAGCGCCTTGGTCGCCGAGATCGGCGGGCACTTCTCTCCACTTCCGAACACGCGGCGGAGCGCGTCGATCTCCGGCGGATCGCCGGCCGGGGTCGAGGTCGCGTGCGGATTGATGTAGTCGACCTTGGTCTTCACCGTCGACATCGCCATGCGCATGCAGCGCTCGGCGCCTTCGCCTGAAGGTGCGACCATATCGTAGCCGTCCGAGGTCGCGCCGTAGCCGACGATCTCGCCGTAGATGCGGGCGCCGCGCGCCTTGGCATGTTCGAGCTCTTCCAGCACCAGCACGCCGGCGCCGCCGGCGATGACGAAGCCGTCGCGGTTGACGTCGTAGGGACGCGAGGCCGTGGCCGGCGTGTCGTTGTATTTCGAGGACATCGCGCCCATGGCGTCGAACAGCACGGAGAGCGACCAGTCCAGTTCCTCGCAGCCGCCGGCGAAGATGACGTCCTGCTTGCCGATCTGGATCGTCTCATAGGCGTTGCCGACGCAATGGTTCGACGTCGCGCAGGCCGAGGAGATCGAATAGTTCACGCCCTTGATCTTGAACCAGGTCGCAAGCGTCGCGGAGGCCGTGGACGACATCGCCTTCGGCACTGCGAAAGGTCCGACGCGCTTCGGTCCCTTGGTGCGGGTGATGTCCGCGGATTCGACGATGGTACGGGCGGACGGGCCGCCGGAGCCCATGATGATGCCGGTGCGAATGTTGGAGACTTCGTCAGGCGACAGACCGGAGTCCTGGATCGCCTGCTCCATCGCGACGTGATTCCACGCCGCGCCCTGGCCGAGGAAACGCATCGCGCGGCGGTCGACCACCGTCGCAGGATCGAGCGTCGGCGCGCCCTGTACCTGCGAACGGAAGCCGAGCTCGGCATATTTCTCAGCCCGCGAAATGCCCGACTTCGCCTCGTGAAGGCTCGCAAGCACTTCCTGGGTGTTGTTTCCGATCGACGAGACGATGCCCATCCCGGTGACCACAACCCGCCTCATGACAGCCTCGCCTCAATCGTTGTTGTCTTGGTGATGCGCTCAGCCCAGGCTCGTGCCCTGCTTGAACAGGCCGACCTTCAAGTCCTTGGCGCGATAAATAATCTGGTCATCGACCGAAAGCCACCCGTCGGCGATACCGAGCACCAGCTTTGAACGCATCACGCGTTTGATATCGACGTTGTACACAACCTTGCGCGCCTCGGGCAGCACCTGGCCGCTGAACTTCAGCTCGTTCAGGCCAAGCGCGCGACCACGACCTTCGCCCCCGGTCCAGCCCAGGTAAAAGCCGACCATTTGCCACAGCGCGTCGAGGCCGAGGCAGCCGGGCATCACCGGATCGTTCTTGAAGTGGCAGCCGAAGAACCAGAGGTCGGGCTTCACGTCGAGTTCGGCGCGCACCAGCCCCTTGCCGAACTCGCCGCCATTGTCGTTGATGTCAGTGATGCGGTCGAACATCAGCATCGGCGGCAACGGCAGCTGGGCATTGCCCGGGCCGAACATCTCGCCGCGGCCACAGGCCAGCAGATCTTCATATTCGTAACCGTTGCGCCTGTTCAGCATGCACGAGCCTCTGTTTGAATTCCGATTGAGCGGCGCTTTTTGGCGAAAATGGGCCCCGTCTCGGTCGGAGAGCAACGCCAATTGCCACTGTCAGGCGCTGCGCCCGCATGCCCCGGATGGACTGCGGACCGGGCTTCGATGCCCGGCTGCGCCAAAATCGGCTAAGCGGAACCGCGCGCTCTCTAACACAGGCTATTTCGGGTAGCAAAGCGCATCCATGAAGTTAAAATGACGCGATCCCGCTCCGGTTCCAAGCCTGATTAGAACCCCTCTAGTTGCGAGAAACTTGCATCTGCATCTTTCTGTTCTTATATTGCTGAGAGATATTGTTCACGCGTGCCCGAAATCTGGAAATGAGCGAGAATACTGCGCCCCATCATGACGACGACGTCCATGCCGCGGCCCTCTTGTCCGGCCGCCAGCCGGCTCTGACCGGCTGCCCCCGGCACGACGTCAATGAAATGCTCCAGTCCGCCGGGCTCCGTCCGACGCGTCAGCGCATGGCATTGGGCTGGCTGTTGTTCGGCAAAGGTGCTCGCCACCTCACGGCTGAAATGCTCTATGAGGAAGCCACACTGGCCAAGGTTCCGGTGTCGCTGGCGACTGTCTACAACACGCTGAACCAGCTCACCGATGCCGGCCTGCTCCGCCAAGTCAGCGTCGACGGCACCAAGACCTATTTCGACACCAACGTCACCACCCACCATCACTACTACCTCGAGAACAGCCATGAGCTGGTCGACATCGAGGATCCGCATCTGGCGCTGTCCAAGATGCCGGAGGTGCCGGAGGGTTACGAGATCGCGCGCATCGACATGGTCGTGCGCCTGCGCAAGAAGCGCTGAACCTCACAACTCTATTGTCGTCCCGGCGAACGCCGGGACCCATACCGCGTGATCCCTCAATGAGGCACGCTGGCTGACGCCTTCCAAAACAATTTAACCCTGTGGTTATGGGTCCCGGCGTTCGCCGGGACGACGGCAGCGTCAATTCACCTGCTCGTCCGAATACACGCCCCAGAGGCGCTCCTGCTGGATCCAGCCGTCAAAACCGTTGCCGGTGACGCGGCACCAGTTTGCAGCGCACTTCTTTACCTGCGTGACGACGCCGGCCTGGAGTCTTGCTGCAACCGCGCTGTCGAGGTCGGCGCGATCGTAGATCGGGGCGAGGTCGTCCTTGTGCTTCATGGTGACGACCGCGGTGCGGCGGCCCGACAGCAACGAGTGATAGACCCAGCCCTCGGCGCCTTCGGAATCGCGCACCCGGCGCCAATTCTCGAACTCGGCGGTGATTTCCACCGGCAGGCCCGAACGGGTGTAGACCCAGGCCACGTCATTGTCCTTGGTCGGGCCGGCGCGGACGTTCACATGATCCGATTTGAGGCTGACATAGCGCGGCACCGGCAGGCCGCTGGCGGTCTGGGGCGTCGTATCCTTGGCCGAATGCGAGGGGCCGACCGAAGCGCTCAACCAGGTGCAAACGAGCGCCATCACCGAACAAAAACGCCCCAACGCCATCAACCCGTCTCCTGTCGACGACCCGGCCCGAGCCGGGTCCTCACCCCAAATTCCAAAACCTGCCGCGCACCCCCCTGACCCGCCCCATGCGGGTGTTCCCAAGCCTTGACCCGTGGTTCTTGTCTTGGCCCGGCCTTCTGCTAGAGAGGACGGGCACTTGAACAACCAGTTTGTCCCGATTTTTCCGGCCGGAAATATCGGGAGAGCTTGAAGGAAACGCCGGGGACGGACACGGCAAGGGCAGTGTCGAACAACCGGGTTAATGAGACCTCAACGACCGGCCTTTGGCGACAGAGGCGGCTTGCGACGCCTCATGAGAGCAGGACATGTCGGTGAAGAAAAAGCCCCTCGTCGTGGTGACGCGCAAGCTGCCGGATTCGATCGAGACGCGGATGCGCGAATTGTTCGACGCGCGGATCAATCTCGAGGACACGCCGATGTCCGCCGACCAGATCGCGGAAGCCGCACGCACCGCCGACGTGCTGGTTCCGACCGTCACCGACCATATCAGCGCCGACATCATCAACCAGCCCGACTGCAAGCTGCGGCTGATCGCCAATTTCGGCAACGGCGTCGATAATATCGACGTCGAGGCCGCGCATGCTCGCGGCATCACCGTCACCAACACGCCGAAGGTCCTGACCGAGGACACCGCCGACATGACCATGGCGCTGATCCTCGCCGTGCCCAGGCGGATGATCGAAGGCGCCTCGATCCTGACCGAAGGAAAACCCTGGCCGGGCTGGTCGCCGACCTGGATGCTCGGCCACCGCATCGGCGGCAAGCGGCTCGGCATCATCGGCATGGGCCGCATCGGCCAGGCGGTGGCGCGCCGCGCCCGCGCCTTCGGCCTGCAGATCCACTATCACAACCGCCGTCCCGTCGCGCCGAAGATCGCCGAGGAGTTAGGGGCGACCTATTGGGAAAGCCTTGACCAGATGCTGGCGCGGATGGACATCATCTCGGTGAACTGTCCGCACACGCCGGCGACCTATCATTTGCTCTCGGCGCGGCGGCTGAAGCTGATCCGCAAGGACGCCTACATCGTCAACACCGCGCGCGGCGAGGTGACCGACGAGGACACGCTGATCAAGCTGATCGAAGGCGGCGAGATCGGCGGCGCCGGGCTCGACGTCTATGAGCACGAGCCCGCGGTCAACCCGAAGCTGGTGCGGCTTGCCAAGGCCGGCAAGGTGACGCTGTTGCCGCATATGGGCTCGGCCACGATCGAAGGCCGCGTCGAGATGGGCGAGAAGGTGATCATCAACATCCGCACCTTCCTCGACGCCCACAAGCCGCCGGATCGCGTGCTGCCGAGCATGCTCTGAGGTTTCACTGCCACCTCTACTCGCGGTGGATGCTCAAATCGTCGAACACCGGCCCGTCGCCATTGAGCGGGTTGGCCGGATCGCGCTCGTAGCGCAGCGTCTCGAAGCGCATCGCGCGCGCATCGATCATCAGGAGGCGGCCGACCAGGCCGTCGCCGAAACCGACGATCTCGCGGATCGCCTCCATCGCCATCATCGATCCCAGCACGCCCGCCAGCGCACCCATGACGCCGGCTTCCGCGCAGGCCGGAACGGTACCCGGCGGCGGCGCCTCCGGAAACAGGCAGCGATATGTCGGATTGAATTCGCCCTGCTCGTTGGTCTCGTGCGCGCGGATGGTGGTGAGCGAGCCGTCGAAGGTGCCGAGCGCCGCCGTGATCAGCGGCCGCTTCGCGAAGAAGCAGGCGTCCGAGACCAGATAGCGCGTCGAGAAATTATCGGAGCCGTCGAGCACGAGGTCGTAGTCGCCGATCAGGCTGAGCGCATTGTCGGCATTCAGCCAGGTGGCGTGGCCGACGAAACGAACATGCGGATTGAGCGCCGCAATCCGCTCGGCCGCGCTCTCGACCTTGTGCCGGCCGATATCGGGCGTGGTGTGGATCACCTGGCGCTGCAGGTTGGACAGCGACACCACGTCGTCATCGACCACGCCGAGCGTGCCGATACCGGCGGCGGCCAGATACATCAGCGCCGGCGCGCCGAGCCCGCCGGCACCGACCACCAGCGCGGAGGCCCGCTTCAGCGCCGCCTGGCCCGGGCCGCCGACGTCGCGCAGCACGATATGGCGGGCATAGCGTTCGAGTTCATCCGGGCTCAGCATCGTCGTACGCCTCTCCTACCAAGCCGTCGCTTTCACTCCTCATGGTGAGGAGGCGCAAAGCGCCGTCTCGAACCATGCAGGCCCCGATCTCGCCGCGGCCATCCTTCGAGACGCGGCCTTGAGGCCGCTCCTCAGGATGAGGACCTGAGTACGCGGCTCGACCTTGGGCCTGAACCACCGCTACATTGTTCGCGACCAACGAGATGTGCTTGAATGACATTGCGTTCAATGGGCTGGCTGGATTTGTCATGAGATCGATGCTTGCGGCAACACTGATGTTTGCGTCTGCCACAGGCGCGAACGCCCAGATGACGACGCCGCAGATCCCCGGTACCAAGCCGAAGCCGGTCCAGACCGTGCCGATCCGGCCACCCGCAATGCAGACGCCGTCGGCGACGGCGGATGCGATGGCGCAGGCGGAGCGGCTGTCGCTGCAATCCGACCTCGCCTGGGTCGGCCAATACAACGGCGCCATCACCGGCGACGCCAGCGCGCGGCTGGTCACCGCCATCAAGGAATACCAGAAGGCCAAGGGCGGCAAGCCGACCGGCGTGCTCAATCCGCTGGAGCGCGCCGCGCTGGCCGAGACGGCGCGAAAGAAGCAGGACGGCGTCGGCTGGAAGATCGTGACGGAGCCGACCAGCGGCGCCCGGCTCGGCATCCCCTCGAAACTGGTGCCGCAGCAGGCGAGCGACGCCAACGGCTCGAAATGGACCTCGCCGACTGGAACCGTGCAGGTGCTGCTCAGCCGCCGCAAGGAGGCGAACCCGACCACGGCAAAACTCGCGGAGCTTGAGAAGGAGCCGTCCGGGCGCAAGGTCGATTACACCGTGGTGAAGCCGGATTTCTTCGTGCTGTCGGGCTTGCAGGGCCTGAAGAAATTTTACGTCCGCGGCACCTTTAGAGGGGACGAGGTCCGCACCATGACAATCCTCTACGACCAGGCGACCGAGAACACGGTCGAGCCGGTCGTGATCGCGATGTCGAGCGCGTTCAATGCATTTCCGCCAGGCCCGCAGGCCGGGCCGCCGCCCCGCAAGACCGTCGAGTACGGCACCGGCCTCGTCGTCAGCGACGACGGCGCGATCGTCACCGACCGGCTCGTCACCGACAACTGTCTTGCCATCACGATCGCCGGCTATGGCAGCGCCGATCGCCTCGCCGAGGACAAGGAGCGCGGTCTCGCACTCCTGCATATCTACGGCGCGCGCGGCCTGAAGCCGTTCAGCCTCGCTGGCGGCGCGGCAAGGACGAACGTGGATGTCGTCGGCATCGCCGATCCGCAGAGCCAGGGTGGCGCGGCCGGCGTGTCGAGCATCAAGGCTGCGCTGGCGCCGGTCCCGAGCAGCGATTCCGTGCTGTCCCCACCGCCGGCGGTCGGGGTATCCGGGGGTCCGGCGATCGATGGCGACGGCAAGTTCGCCGGCATTGCGCTGTTGAAGCCGGCGATGGTCGCGGGGCCCGCGACATCGGTGCCGGCGTCACAGGCGGTGATGGTGTCCGCGGAAACGGTGCGCGATTTCCTGAAGGCGAACGAGGTCACAGCGAACGGCACCTCGACGGATGCAAAAGCTGCCGTCGTGCGCGTGATCTGCGTCCGGAAGTAGGTCTAACGCCAACTCTCGTGTCCCGGACGCGGTGCGGCGCGTAGTGCCGCGCCGCTGAGCCGGGACCCATGCTTCCTCAAATTCCGTGCAAGTGGCTTTCTGGGCCCCGGCTCAGCAGCGCATCACTAGCGTGCTGCGCTTTGTCCGGGGCACGAGCTCAACCGAGCCGCGAGCATCATCACACGTACGACTACTGGTCCAGTAATGGTACGGATTAGCTGGTCATCCCTATTCCGCCATCATCGTTGCTGCTGATTCGGACCTCCGCGATCCCCCTTTGGATCGGGCCGGCACGTCCTGAGCTAGAAGGCTCAGCATCAAGATCGATGCACGTTCGCGTGGCGTATTCCTGACCCAAGCATTCCAAAGGATTGATCTTCAAATGCACACGATCGTACTGGCCACCCAAAAGGGTGGCAGCGGCAAGAGCACGCTCGCCATCGGCCTCGCGCTCGCGGCCAAGCAGGCCGGCTTCACCGTCCGCCTGATCGAGACCGACCCGCAGGGCACCCTGTCGAACTGGCAGCGCCGCCGCACCGCCGATGATCTCGTCGTCGAGCCGATCTATCACGCAGCCGACATCGAGCCGCGCCTGAAGATGCTGGCTGACAGCGGCCTGCAGCTTGCGATCGTCGACACCGCCGCCGGCCTCAGCGCCGCGACCACCGCTGCAATCCGCCATTCCGATCTCTGCCTGATCCCGGCCCGCCCGAGCGTCGCCGACATCGAGGCGACCGTCTCGACGCTCAGCGTCGCACGCGCCTGGAAGCGGCCCTACAGCTTCGTGTTGAACCAGACGCCGATCCGCGGCCAGCGCATCGACAACGCCGCCAACACCCTCGCCGAGGAAGCGGCGCTCGATCTTTCTGACGTGCTCGCGCGCCCGCTGATCGTGATGCGCAACGATCACCAGGACTCGCTCGCGAACGGCCGTGCGGTGAGCGAATTCGCGCCGAACGGCAAGTCGGCGGACGAGATCCGCGGCCTCTGGCGCTGGATCGAAACCCGGCTCGAGCTAAGTGCCACGACCAATGTCCAGATCGACCAGGTGATATCGGCTGCGGGCGGCATGCTGAATGTCGCTGCCGAGCTTTCGGCGGACGAGACCACGACACTGGCGTCCTGAGCGGGGCGATCGCTCAGACGGCAGCCGGCCCTTCACCATCCCGAAGGGCCCCAGCGACGAAGCAATCCGGCCACCAGCCCGGCCGGATTGCTTCGCTTCGCGTTTTTTGACCCCCATCCATCCGTCGCGCCCCGGGCAAAAGCGCGAAGCGCGGCTTCGCGCAGGTGTCCCGGGCATCCACGTCTTGGCAACAGGGAAGAAGAACGTAGATGGCCGGGACAAGCCCGACCATGACGTTGGGCATGCATTAGCCTTCAATCGCAGATCTGTTGCCCAACCAGGCCTCCCGCCGCACGATCCATTTCTCGGACTTCGATTGCCCGTCGTGATGGGCGAGCTCGATGAAGCCGACGAATTCCGCGCCGGTCTTCTGCTTGACCCGACGCGAGGCTTCGTTGGTCGCGGCGTTGCAGACGTAGAAATGATCGAGGCCGAGCGTGAGGAAGGCAAAATCGTTCACCGCGGCGATGGCTTCCGTCATCAGTCCGCGCCGCCAGTAAGGCTCCGCCAGCCAGAAGCCGCGATTGCCTTTCGGGCCTTCTGTACGGGGCCGCAGATGAATGTTTCCAATCGCCTCGCCGTCCCCCTCCTTGAGCACCAGAACCCAGAGATGGATGTCGTCGCCGGCTGAGATCTTGTCGAACTGCATCCTGACAAACGTCTCCGCTCCGTCGGCGGGATACGGCCACGGCACGACCATCGAGAGATGCCGGATGATATTCCAATTGTCGAAATGGCGCTGGATCGCCGGCACGTCTGACAGCGCCAGCGGACGCAGGATCAGCCGTTCGGTTTCAAGCTGCGGCGTCGGCATGGATTTCTACTTCTGACATTTCTGACACCAGAAGGTGGACCGGCCATTCTGCGTAAACCGCTTGACCGTGCCACCGCACCCCGGCGTCGTGCATTTCTCGCCTTCGCGGTCGTAGACCTTGAACGAGTGCTGGAAATAGCCGAGCTCGCCCGAGGTCTGGCGATGGTCGCGCAAGGACGAGCCGCCGGCCTTGATGGCGTCGTTCAGCACGGTGTGGATCGCACTTACCAATCGCTTCGCATGATCGGTCGGCTCGCCGCCGCCAACGCCCTTGCGACCCTTGGTCGCGAGCGTCGCCGCGATCCGGCGCGGCGACAGATGCGAGCGATGCAGGGCTTCGCAGACATAGATGTTGCCGAGCCCCGCCACCACGCGCTGGTCGAGCAGCGCGGCCTTCAGGCTGGTGGCCTTGCCTTCGCAGGACCGCGCCAGCATCGCGGCGTCGAATTCGTTGCCGAGCGGCTCGGGGCCGAGGCCGCGCAGCAGCGGCTCCTCGTCGAGTGCGTTACGCGCGATCACTTTCATGTAACCGAAACGGCGCGGGTCGTTGAAGACGATGTCGGCGCCGGAAGACATCCGAAACAGCACGTGGTCGTGCGTGGAGTCCTTACCCCTAGGATAGTGAAACTCGCCGGGAGCTGCCTCGTTGTCCGGCTTGATGACGCGGAACGAGCCCGACATGCCCAGATGCATCAGGAGCACATCGCCGGAGGCGAGATCGGCCAAGAGATATTTTGCACGGCGGCCGAGCCCCGTGACGACCTGCCCCTGAAGCCGGGCCACGAAATCTGGCTGGAACGGAAAGCGCAGGTCCGGCCGGCGGGCCTCCGCCACCAGGATTTTCGCACCCTCCATCACGGGCTGAAGGCCGCGGCGGACGGTCTCGACTTCGGGCAATTCAGGCATGGTCAGGCATTCACCTTATGAGGGCGGTGTGATAGCGCCATTGCGGCGGGCGCGCTATGGTTCGCCCAGTGGAGTAGAGTAATGGATCGGCCGGGCGAAACCACGCATTTTGGCTTCAGGGACGTCCCCCTCGGGGACAAGCAGACGCTGGTGAACGATGTGTTTCACAGCGTGGCGTCGCGCTATGATTTGATGAACGATTTGATGTCCGGTGGCCTGCACCGGGTCTGGAAGGACATCATGATCACCGCGCTCGACCCGCCCAGGAGCGACCGGCCGTTCGCCTTGCTCGACGTCGCCGGCGGCACCGGTGACATCTCGTTCCGCGCCGCAAAGGCCGCGGGCCCCGGCTTCCATGCCACCGTCTGCGACATCAACACCGACATGCTGGCGGTGGGCCGCGAGCGCGCCGCGAAGCGCCATCTCGAAACCCGGGTCGATTTCGTCGAAGGCAATGCTGAAGCGCTCGCCTTCGCCGACCGCAGCTTCGACGCATATACGATCGCTTTCGGCATTCGCAACGTGCCCCGGATCGATCTGGCGCTGCGCGAGGCCTATCGCGTGCTGAAGCCCGGCAGCCGCTTTCTGTGCCTGGAATTCTCCACCGTCGAGATGCCCGGGCTCGACCGGATCTACGACCTGTTCTCGTTCAAGGTGATCCCGCCGCTCGGCCGCATGATCACGGGCGACGCCGAGTCCTACCAATATCTCGTCGAGTCCATCCGCAAGTTTCCAAAACCCAACGCCTTCGCCGACATGATCCGCGACGCCGGCTTCGCCCGCGTCAGCTGGCAGACCCTGTCCGGCGGCATCGTCGCACTGCATTCGGGCTGGCGTTTGTGATCTCTGCCTTCACCCACATTGCGCGCCTGATCCGCGCCGCGTTCGTGTTTGCGCGCGAGGGCGTGTTCGGCTCGGTCGATCCGAGCCTGGTGCCGCCGCCGGGACAGCTCGCTCTGAAGCTGGCGCGCCTCGTCGAACGGCGTGGCGTCAAGCACGGCCCGCGGATATCGCGCGCGCTGACGCGGATGGGCCCCGCCTATCTCAAGCTCGGACAATTCCTGGCCACACGCCCCGACGTCGTCGGCGTCATCATGGCGCGCGACCTCGAAAGTCTCCAGGACCGCCTGCCGCCGTTTCCGCAGGACGAAGCCGAAGCCGCGATCGCGACCTCGCTGGAGCGGCCGCTGAAGGACGTGTTTGTGAGCTTCGGCCCGCCCGTCGCGGCGGCCTCGATCGCGCAGGTGCATCGCGGCGAGGTCTTGCACGCCGGCATCCGCAAGTCGGTCGCGGTCAAGGTGCTCAGGCCCAACGTGGCCTCACGCTTCCGCCGCGACCTCTCCGATTTCTTCTTCGTCGCAAACAAAGCCGAGACCTACTCGGCCGAAGCGCGGCGGCTGCGCCTCATCGAGGTCATCAACACCATGTCGCGCTCGGTCGCCATGGAGATGGATCTGCGGCTGGAAGCTGCGGCGCTGTCAGAGATGGCGGAGAACACGCAGGGCGATCCTGATTTCCGCGTGCCGTCCGTGGACTGGGACCGCACCACGCACAACGTGCTGACGATGGAGTGGATCGACGGCATCGCGCTGAACGATCACAAGCGTCTGGCAGAATCGCAGGTCGACCTGCCCGATCTCGGCCGCAAGGTGATCCAGAGCTTCCTGCGGCACGCGCTGCGCGACGGCTTCTTCCACGCCGACATGCATCCGGGCAATCTGTTCCTGGATGACGCGGGACGACTCGTCGCAGTCGATTTCGGCATCATGGGCCGGCTCGGCATGAAGGAGCGGCGTTTTCTCGCGGAAATCCTGCTCGGCTTCATCACCCGCGATTATCGCCGCGTCGCCGAGGTGCATTTCGAGGCGGGCTACGTGCCCGCGCATCACTCGGTCGAGAACTTTGCGCAAGCCATCCGCGCCATCGGCGAGCCGATCCACAACCGCACGGCGGAAGAGATCTCGATGGCGCGGCTCTTGACGCTGCTGCTCGAGGTCACCGGCCTGTTCGACATGACGACGCGGCCCGAGCTGATCCTGCTGCAGAAGACCATGGTGGTGGTCGAGGGCGTGGCGCGCGGCTTCGATCCCAAGCTCGACATCTGGAAGATCGCCGACCCCGTGGTACGCGAATGGATCGAGCGCAATCTCGGACCCATCGGCCGGGTGCAAGGCGCGCTCGCCGGGACCGGAGACATCGCGCGCGTGCTGATGCGCCTGCCGGAGATCGCCGAGCGGTCGGTGAAGGTGCTGGAGCAGCTCGAGACCATGACGCGGGAGGGCATCAGGCTGTCGCCGGAGAGCATCGCCGCGATGGGTCGCAGCGAGGGCCGCAAGAACCGCTGGCGCACCGTCGCGCTCTGGATCATCGCCGCGACCTTCATCGGGATCCTGATCGCCGTCCGGAATCTGTGATTGCCAAAAGCTTGATTGCATTGCAATCACACGAGTGATAGCATCGCTATCATTCCGTGCTGGAGGGGCGTCATGGCAAGCCTGACCATCCGCAAGCTCGACGACGGCGTCAAAACCTATTTGCGGCTGCGCTCGGCCAAGAACCGCAGGTCGGTCGAGGAAGAGGTCCGGGTCATCCTGCGGGAGCTGATCGAGGGCCGCGAGGAGCCGCTGACGCCGTTTTCGGCGCCGCCGGCAGCCTCCGTCGCCCCCACCCCTCAGCGCACCGGCGCCGTCCCTGAGGCCAGCGTCACCCTGATCATCGGCGGCGGGATCGCAGCCTATAAATCGCTCGACCTGATCCGAAGGCTGAAGGAGCGCCGCGTCGAGGTCCGCTGTGTCCTGACCAAAGCGGCGCAGCAATTCGTCACGCCGCTGGCGGTCAGCGCCCTCTCCCATGAGCGCGTCTATACCGACCTGTTCGACCCCCAGAGCGAGTTCGACGCCGGCCATATCAGGCTTGCGCGCGACTGCGACCTGATCGTGGTGGCGCCCGCGACCGCCGACTTGATGGCGAAGATGGCCAACGGCCACGCCGACGATCTCGCCAGCGCGATCCTGCTCGCGACCAACCGCAAGGTGCTGCTGGCACCGGCAATGAACCCACTGATGTGGAACAATGCGGCGACGCGTCGCAACGTCGCGCAGCTGCAGCGCGACGGCGTGGTGCTGATCGGACCCAATTCCGGCGAGATGGCCGAAGCGGGCGAGGCCGGAATTGGCCGCATGTCGGAGGCGGTCGAGATCGCCGCCGCCGCCGAGCGTCTG
>NZ_AJQF01000298.1:0-736 GCF_000261705.1 Bradyrhizobium genomosp. III
GCTCTTCCGGCAAGCAGGGGTTTGCCATCGCCGCCGCCGCACAGGCCGCCGGTGCCGAGGTCATTTTGGTGAGCGGTCCGGTCGACCTCAGCGATCCCCAGGGCGTGACGGTGAAGCATGTGGAATCGGCGCGGCAGATGCTGGAGCAGGTGCAGGCCGCGCTCCCCGCCGACATCGCGATCTTTGCCGCCGCCGTCGCCGACTGGCGCGTCGCCAACGAAGGCGAGCAGAAGCTGAAGAAGACCGCGGCCGGCATGCCGCCGCTTCAGCTCATCGAGAACCCCGATATCCTCGCCACGATCTCGAAGCTGACCGACAAGCGTCCGCCGCTCGTGATCGGCTTTGCCGCCGAGACCGAGCACCTCATCGACAACGCCAAGTCAAAACTTGCCCGCAAGGGCTGCGACTGGATCGTCGCCAACGACGTCTCGCCCGCCACGGGCGTGATGGGCGGCGACCGCAACACCGTGCATCTGATCAGTCGCAAGAATGGTGAGAAGGACGGCGAGATTGCAGTTGATTCCTGGCCGGTGATGACCAAGGAACAGGTCGCCATCGAACTGGTCGCGCATGTCGCACGAAGCGTGACCGACAAATCCCTGGAGCCGGCATCTTGAGCACGAAGGTCACTGTCGAACTGCAACGCCTGGCCCATGCGGAAGGCCTGCCAATGCCGGCCTATCAAACCACCGAGGCGGCCGGCCTCGACCTGATGGCGGCGGTGCCGGACGGCGAG
>NZ_AJQF01000299.1:0-5997 GCF_000261705.1 Bradyrhizobium genomosp. III
CAATATGCGCTGGTGCCGACCGGCCTTGCGATCGCATTGCCGGCCGGGCACGAGGCGCAGGTGCGGCCGCGCTCGGGGCTTGCCGCCAAGCACGGCGTCACTGTGCTGAACGCGCCGGGCACGATCGACGCGGACTATCGCGGCGAGATCAAAGTGATCCTGATCAACCACGGCGCGGCACCGTTCGTGATCAAGCGCGGCGAGCGCATCGCCCAGATGGTGATTGCGCCCGTGGAGCAGGCCGCGCTGGTTCCGGTGGCCACATTGTCGGCCACGGATCGCGGCGCCGGCGGCTTCGGCTCGACCGGCCGCTAGTTTCTTACCTCTCCCGCTTGCGGGAGAGGTCGACGCGCAGAGCAGGGGAGGGAGCGCACCTGCTCCGCGGCGGCCATGTCGCCCAAATATTCAGCCCCGCTAACGCACGGCAATTTCAGCCGAATCATCCCGAAGAACTACGTGGGCGGGAACCCCTCCCCCGGCATTTTTTTGGGGCCGCCTTTGCGTTCACGATCTGGACTCTTACCGGCGGAGTCGCGGTGAGGGTATTGTCGTTTGATTCGCGCGCGACGGGGGTCGCCGCGCGTAAATTCGTGCGGTCTTGGGGCAACTATGTCAGGCGTGATCGTGTCGATGCGTCGGACGCTGCTGTCGTGCACATCGCTCGTGCGCAACGGCTTGTTGGGAGGCGCTCTTGCAGCGCTGCTGCCGGCTGCGCCGGCCGAGGCGGCCGACCTCATCGACACCCTCTCCATCATGCTGGATTTCAACCGGCAGGAACTCGCGGTGCTCGCCACCGCGCTGGCCTTGCTCGGCTTCTCGGTGGTGGCTGCGATCCTCTTGATGCGCACGCGCGTGCGCACCGCGAAGAACGAGGCGCGGCTGCGCGCACGAATCGGGGAACTCCAGCTCCAGGCCGACCGTTTCGGCGCGCTGCTGTTCGCCGAGCCGCAGATCCTGATCTCCTGGCCGGCCGGCGACAATCGCGCGCAGATCTCCGGCGACATCTCGATGGTGCTGCCGCGCGACTCCTCGCCGCAACGGGTGCTCGCATTCGGAACCTGGCTGCCGCCGGAGCCCGCGCTCCAGATGGATCATGCCGTCGATGCGCTGCGTGACCGCGGCGACGGGTTCCAGCTGACACTGACGACCGCGCATGGCCACACGCTCGAGGCCATCGGCCGCGCCATCGGCGGCCAGGCCATTGTCCGGATTCGCGAACTCTCGGGGCTCCGCCGTGATCTGGCCGAGACCAATCTGCGCTACAACGCGCTCTCCGACGAGACCGAGATGCTGCGCGGCTTTGCCGCCAACGCACCTTGGCCGATCTGGGCCAAGAGCGAGAACGGCGCGCTGACCTACGCCAACCCGGCCTATGTTCGTGCCACCGAGGCGAACAACGTCACCGACGCGCAGGAGCGCAAGCTCGAGCTGCTCGACAGCGCCGACCGCACCGCGATGGAACGGGGACTGAAGGACACCGCCAATTTCAACGCCCGGCTGCCGATTGTGATCAGCGGCGAGCGCCGCATCTACGACGTGCGCGCGGTCAATGTCGGCAGCGGCAGCGTCGGCGTCGCCATCGATGCCAGCGAGGCGGACGCGCTCAGCTCGGCGCTGGTCCGGATGGCGGAGGCGCATCGGCGCACACTCGACCAGCTCTCCTCCGGCGTTGCCGTGTTCGACGGTCAGCGCCGGCTCGCCTTCTACAACGATTCCTACCGCCGGCTGTGGGACCTCGACCGCACCTTCCTCGACGCCAATCCCGATGATTCCAGCGTGCTGGATCAGCTCCGTGCCGCGCGAAAACTGCCGGAGCAGCCGGACTTCCGTGCCTGGAAATCCAAGCTGCACGAGGCCTATCGCGCGGTCGAGACCACCAAGGACACCTGGTACCTGCCCGACGGCCGCGCGCTCTCGGTCGTCACCACGCCGAACCCGGAAGGCGGCGTCACCTATCTGTTCGACGACGTCACCGAGAGCCTCGAGCTCGCCCGCCGCTTCGACGGCATGATCCGTGTCCAGCGCGAGACGCTGGACAGCCTCGCCGAGGGCGTCGCGGTGTTCGGCAGCAACGGCAAGGCGCAGCTGTTCAACCCGGCCTTCGTCCGGATGTGGAAACTGTCGAGCGATGCCATGCGCGACGAGCCGCATATCCAGACGGTGGAGGGCTGGTGCCATCAGCTGTTCGACGACCCCACGGTCTGGCGCCAGATCCGCGAGGCCGTCACCTCGATCGAGAGCCGCGCCGACGTGCCGCTGAAGCTGGAGCGCAAGGACGGCAGCGTGCTCGACGGCATGATCCGCCCGCTGCATGACGGCGCGACCATGCTGACGTTCCAGGACATCACCGACACCGAGAACGTCGAGCGCGCGCTGCGCGAGCGCAACGAGGCTCTGGAGGCCGCCGACCAGATGAAGGTGGATTTCGTCCACCACGTCTCCTACGAGCTGCGCTCGCCGCTCACCACCATCATCGGCTTCGCGCATTTCCTCAGCGACCCCTCGACCGGGCCGCTGACGCCGAAACAGGCCGAATATCTCGACTACGTCACCAAATCGACCAACGCGCTGCTGGCGCTGACCAACAACATCCTCGATCTGGCCACCATCGACGCGGGCGCCATGAAGCTGGAACTCGGCCCGGTCGACGTCAGCAAGACCATCGAGCTCGCGGCCGAAGGCATCCAGGATCGGCTCGCGACCGACCGCATCCGCCTCAAGGTCGAGATCGCGCCCGATGTCGGCAGCTTCGTCGGCGACGAGAAGCGCGTGGTGCAGGTGCTCTATAACCTCCTCGCCAACGCCGTCGGGTTTTCTCCACAGGATTCCACCGTCGGCATCAGCGCGCGCCGCACCGAACGCAGCGTGGTCTTCACTGTGACAGATTCCGGGCCTGGAATACCTGCCGACATGAAGGACAAGGTGTTCAACTGGTTCGAAAGCCGCTCGCAGGGCTCGCGTCACCGCGGCGCCGGGCTCGGCCTGTCGCTGGTGCGCTCCTTCGTCGAGCTGCATGGCGGCAAGGTGCGGGTGGATTCGATCGTCGGCCGGGGCACGGTCGTGATCTGTGACTTTCCGACCGACCAGGCGGCGCATCGCGACGCCGCCGAATGAGCGCGCCCACCACATTCTCCGTCGCGCTTCACAACGAGACGGCCACCGCGCAACTGATGGCCGACCTCGCGCTGCTGGTCGGTCCCGGCGATGTCATCACCCTCACCGGCGATCTCGGCGCAGGAAAGACCGCGGCCGCCCGCGCGCTCATCCGCTACCTCGCCGGCGACGAGGCGCTGGAAGTGCCCAGCCCGACCTTCACCCTGGTGCAGGGCTATGAGCTGCCGCCCTTTCCGGTGATGCACGCCGATCTCTACCGCGTCGAGGATGAGAGCGAGCTCGAGGAGATCGGGCTGTCGCCGCTGCCCGATGCCACACTCGTCTTGATCGAATGGCCAGAGCGCGCGCCGTCGGCGATGCCACAGGATCGCATCGACATCGCGCTGACGCATCGGCCGGCACTGGGCTCGAATGCGCGCGCCGCCGACATCACCGGTTACGGCAAGGCGGCCGCCGCTGTCGCGCGGCTGCAGGCGCTGCGCGAATTCCTCGACGCCACTGGCTACATGGATGCGACTCGCAAGCGCATGGCCGGCGATGCCTCGACGCGCTCCTATGCGCGGCTGCTGCGCGACGATGAGATCGTCATCCTCATGAACTTTCCGCAGCGCCCTGATGGTGCTGCGACGTACAACGGAAAATCGTACAGCGCCGCGGTGCATCTCGCCGAGAACGTCAAGCCCTTCGTCGCCATCGACGAAGGCCTGCGCGCGCAGGGCATCTCGGCGCCCGCGATCCACCATTCCGACCTCGACCATGGCTTCCTGATCACCGAGGATTTCGGCAGCGAAGGCGTGATCGAAGGCGACCCGCCACGCCCGATTGCCGAGCGCTACGAGGCCGCGGCCGATGTGCTGGCCGTGCTCCACGGCAAGACGCTGCCGGAAACATTGCCGCTGGACGGACAGACCTACGACATTCCCCTCTTCGATGCTGAGGCGCTGCTGATCGAGATCAGCTTGATGCCGGAATGGTACCTGCCCGATCGCAACGCGCCGCTGAGCGAGGCGGCGCGCTCGGAATTCTTCGCGATGTGGCGCGAGCTGCTGAGGAAGCCGCTGGCCGCGCCGAGGACGTGGATCATCCGCGACTATCACTCGCCCAATCTGATCTGGCTTCCGGATCGCGCCGGCATCGCGCGCGTCGGCGTGATCGATTTCCAGGACACCGTGCTCGGTCCGCAATCCTACGACGTGGTGTCGCTGCTGCAGGACGCCCGCATCGACGTGCCCGAAAGTCTCGAGCTGACGCTGCTGTCGCGCTACATCAAGGCGCGGCGCGCTGGCGATGCCGGCTTCGATCCGGCCGGGTTCGCCGAGCTCTACGCCATCATGTCGGCACAGCGGAATACGCGGCTGCTCGGCACCTTCGCCCGCCTCAACCGCCGCGATGGTAAGCCGCATTATTTGCGTCACCAGCCGCGGATCTGGACCTATCTCCAGCGCTCGCTGGCACATCCCGCGCTGAGCTCTTTGCGCGACTGGTATCTCGCCAACGTCCCTCCGCCCCAAAGTCCGGCCTGATTCGGAGGCCGATTTACCAGCTGTTAGCCAAGACGCCGGTATTCTGGCGGCGAGGCAGCCGGATCATTACGGGCTGGAGCGGGCAGATGGCGGTAAAGACGGACCAGCGCGGCAACAGCCGGGTTGTCTTCGAGCGCGGGATCTCGGCCCAGATGATGGGGATCGACGGCACCTGGCGGCGCGACTGCACCATGGAGGACGTCTCCGAGACCGGCGCCAAGCTGACCATCGACGGCTCGGTGGAGGGCCTCCATCTGAAGGAGTTCTTTCTGCTGCTGTCGTCCACCGGACTTGCGTACCGGCGTTGCGAGCTGGCCTGGGTCAATGGCGACCAGATCGGGGTCAATTTCCTCAAGCTCGGCGACAAGAAGAAAAAGGCGCGTTCCACAGCCGTCGGGGCATGATGGCAACACCCGTCGTACAACCGTCACGGCGGGTGGTTAAGGCGGTTGAGATGCGGTGCGGCTGATCGAACCTCGTGTTAGGATTGCTGCGAACGCGAAAGGTCTGAGAAAGCGAAGGATGTCCGTCAAACCGACCAAAGCCATGGTGCTCGCCGCAGGGTTTGGCCTGCGCATGCGTCCCCTGACGGACAAGATGCCGAAGCCGATGGTGCCGGTGGCCGGCCAGCCACTGCTCGACCACGTGCTCGACAAGCTCGGCCAGGCGGGCGTGACCGAGGCCGTGGTCAACGTGCATTACCTGCCGGACCAGATCATCGATCACGTCGCATCGCGCCAGCTTCCGCGCGTGACAATTTCTGACGAGCGCGACCAGGTGCTCGGCACCGGCGGCGGCGTGGTCAAGGCGCTGCCGTTGCTCGGCCACGCACCGTTCTTCCACGTCAATTCCGACACGCTCTGGATCGACGGCGTGCGCTCCAATTTGACGCGGCTCGCCGAGAATTTCGACCCCGCGCGCATGGATATCCTGCTGCTGATGGCGCCGACTGCGACCAGCATCGGCTATAGCGGTCGCGGCGATTACGGCATGCTGCCCGACGGCGCCCTGCGCAAGCGCAAGGAAAAGGAAGTCGTTCCGTTCGTCTATGCCGGCGCTGCGATCCTGTCACCATCGATCTTCGAAGGCGCGCCGCAGGGCGAGTTCTCGCTGACGAAAATGTTCGATCGCGCCAACGAGCAGGAGCGGCTGTTCGGCCTCCGCCTCGACGGCGTCTGGATGCATGTCGGCACGCCCGACGCCGTGCACGCCGCGGAAGAGGCGTTTCTGGAGAGCGTGGCGTAGGGCCGGTCCCGAACGCGGTGCCGTAGGGTGGGCAAAGGCGCCCTAGCGCCGTGCCCACCATCTCTCTCGATGGCAAAATGCGTGGGCACGCTTCGCTTTGCCCACCCTTGTATTA
>NZ_AJQF01000300.1:0-9466 GCF_000261705.1 Bradyrhizobium genomosp. III
TAATACAAGGGTGGGCAAAGCGAAGCGTGCCCACGAATTCTTCATCGCGACGAACCGTGGGCACGGCGCTCCGCGCCTTTGCCCACCCTACGAGATCTCGTGCCCCGGACGCAGCGCAGCGTCCCCGGCGATGCGAAGCATCGTCCGGTGCGGTGCGCTGCAGAGCCGGGGCCCATGTCTCCACCGACTCGATCGCAGCATTCCGGGTCCCGGCTCGCGCTTCGCGCGTCCGGGACACGAGAAAATCAGACCGCCTTCACCCGCACTCTTAGCCCGTCCCGCGGCTTCGGGATCGGCCACATCTGCCAGTCCGGCTTGTAGCCGGGCTCCAGCGATACCTCGATGTTCTGCAAGAAGTGCCGCGCGAAGCATTTTGCCTGCATGTAGGCGAAGTGCAGGCCGAGGCACATATGCGCGCCGCCGCCGAACGGGACCCAGGCGAAGCGGTGGCGATTGCGCTGCGCTTCCTCGGTGAAGCGCAAGGGATCGAAACGATCCGGCTCCGGCCAGATATCCTTCATGTGATGGGTATAGAGCGGATTGACGCCGACCGCGGTGCCGGCGGGAATCGTAAAACCCTTGAAAGTGAAATTGCGCATGGCGCGGCGCGGCATCGAAGGCACCGGCGGCTTGATCCGCAGCGCTTCCTTGAACGCCATCTCGGACAGCGGCATCTTTTCGAGATCGTCGAAGCTGCTCGGCGCGCCCGGCGCGAGCCCGAGCGCGAGGACTTCCGCGCGCAGCCTGTCCTGCCAGTCCGGATTGGCAGCGAGTTCGCCGATGAAGGAGGTCAGCGACGAAGTCAGCGTGTCGTGCGCCGCCATCATCAGGAAGCTCATATGGTCGATGATGTCCTGCTCGGAGAGTAGCGCGCCGTCCTCATGGGTGGCGCGGCACAGCTGCGAGAACAGATCATCGCCGCCATGATTGCCGCGGCGAAGCGGGATCTGTTCGCGGAAATAGGCGACGATGCGTTTGCGCCCCCTGACGCCGGCGGCCATCTGGGTGCCGGGCAGGGGACGGCGGATCGGGGCGACCGCGGCGGCGACCATGTCGACGAAGGCGCGGTTGATCTCGTCGACCTCCGGCCCGATATCGGCGCCGAGGAAGGACGCCGCAGCGAGATCCAGCGTGAGCTGCTTCATCGCGGGGTAGAGCTGCATCTCGCCGGGCTTGGCCTTCCACTGCGCGACCCGCGCGGAGATGCCGCGGTCGAGATCGGCCAGGTAGGATTTCATCGGCCCGGACTTGAACGCGACCGACAGCGCCTTGCGGTGCAGCCGGTGCTCGTCGAAATCGAGCAGCATCAATCCGCGCGGAAACAACAGGCCGAGCACCTTGTTCCAGCCGTGGGTCGAGGAGAACAGCTTTTGCTGGTCGAACATCACCAGCTCGTTGGCCTCGGGCCCGAGCAGCACGACATTGGTCTCGCCGAACACATGGGTGCGGTAGACCGGGCCATATTTGGCGCCGTTCGCCTCGATGTGGCCCTTGGGATCGGCCAGCACCTGGAAGGTCTTGCCGATGATCGGCCATCCCTCGTCGCCGGGAATGTGCGTCAGGGCGTTGCGCTTGGGCGCGGTGTAGTCGGGCGCCGGTGCGGCCACATTCTGCATCGACATGACGATTGCTCCGGTTGGCAGGCTCCGCGAACATAGCACGATCTGGCCGCGATGATGCGACGCTTGGTGGTGCAATTTACCTCGGATGTCGTCCCCGCGTAGGCGGGGACCCATAGCCACAGGGAGAAGTTTTGTGCGCGATAGTGGTTAGCAATCTTCGCCAAACCCTATGCTGTGGTTATGGGTCCCGGATCTGCGCGCGCTTTGGGCGCGCTTGTCCGGGACGACGAGTAGAGAGAGCTGGCGTCCTACCGCTTCGCCGCTTCCTTCTGCAGATCCGGGGCGTTGACAGCGGGGATGGCGACGCGGCCGGGGCCGGTCACCTTCAGCGCCTCGGCGGCCTTCTCGTTCTCCATGATCTTGGCCATCACTGCCTGGCCTGCACGCTCGAAGATGGCGCGGTTCTCGACCACGAATTTTTGCGACCTGCGCAGGCCGTCGATATAGCCGTTGATCTCGGGCACGACGTAGCGCGCAACCATATCCCAGCTGCGGCGCGTCGCCTCCGGATTGGCCCAGTCGTGCACGAAGCCGATGATGGCGCCGACGCCGCCGGAGACCTGCATCACGTTCTTGATGGTTTTGACGAGATCGTCGGGCGTGCCGATGGTGGACGCCGCGCCCTCGACGAAGGCGGTCTTGTCCACGGCTTCATCCGGCGAGGAGAACGCGGTCAGGCCCGGCCGCTGCAGCGTGCCGACATTATACTCGTTGTGCCAGCGCATCAGCCCGGCGCCGGCTTCCTTGCGCGCCTGCTCGCGGGTCTCGGCGATGTGGAAGGTCAAGAGCACGCGCCAGTCGGCGCGGTTCACCTTGGTGCCGTGCTTCTTCGCAGCGTCCTCGGCGAACTGCCATTGCTGCTGTAGCGACATCAGGCCCTGTGTCGTCATCGAGCCCAGCGAGATGATGCCGCAGCCGTATTTGCCGGCGAGCGTCATGCCGGAGGGCGAGATCTGCGAGGCCACGACGAACGGCATCTCTTCCTGCAGCGGCAGGATCTGCAGCGCGGCATCGTTCATGGTGAACCAGTCGCTCTTGGCCGTGACGCGCTCACCGTTGAAGAGCCGGCGGATGACGCCGATGGCCTCGTCTTGCCGGTCGCGCTGCGTCATCGGGTCGATGCCGAGCGTGTGTGCGTCGGAGGCGAGCGCGCCGGGGCCGGAGCCGAAGATGGCGCGGCCGCCGGTCATGTGGTCGAGCTGCACCATGCGCTGGGCGACGTTGTAGGGATGGTGATAGGGCAGCGACACCACGCCGGTGCCGAGCTTGATCCGCTTGGTGCGCTCGCCGGCCGCAGCCAGGAACATCTCGGGCGAGGCGATCATCTCCCAGCCCGAGGAATGATGCTCTCCGCACCAGAACTCGTCGTAGCCGAGCGCATCGAGCTGCTCGACCAGCTCGAGATCGCGCCGGAACTGGAGCATCGGATGCTCCCCGATCGGGTGATGCGGGGCAAGGAAGGCTCCGAACTTCAGGCGCGCCATGGCGTTCTCTCCGGCTTTGATTTTCTGTTTGTTGAGGCAGTGAGGCTACGTGCCTGATGGCACGAACGCAATCGCGCGGTGTCCCGCGCGGCGGAATGCAGGCATGCGGCGAAGTTGCCTCTTCTCCCTCTCCCCGCTTGCGGCAGGGCTATGCATTTGAGGCAACCTCCGCCGCGGCACATCCTTCGAGAGGCCCGCCGTTGGCGGGCCCTCAGGATGAAGGCGGAGTACGCCGGTGCAGTTTCAAAGCACACCGACGCAGTTCAGCCTCATCCTGAGGGGACCGCGAAGCGGTCGTCTCGAAGGACGAGGCGCTTGCTCCGATGTCGCCGCGAAGCATGTGCGAGTGCCCTGCCGCAAGCGCGAGAGGCGAAGCACGCGAATCCTACCTCCGAGGTAATCGCGACACCGCGCGAGATCTGAAATCATCGGCACGATAATCCAGGGCCACGCGCCGATGCATCAGATCGTCACACAACAGATCGATTCGACCCGCCGCTGGTGGGTGCTGGCCATCGTCGTGGCCGCCCAATTCATGTTCGGCGTCGATGCCTTCATCGTTAACGTCGCAATTCCGACCATTGCGGTCGAGCTGAAGGCATCGCCCGCGCAGATCGAAGCGGTCATCGCGATCTATCTGATCGCTTATGCCACGCTTGTCGTCACCGGCGGCCGGCTCGGCGATATCCACGGCACCAAGACTGTCTTTTTGGCCGGCCTGCTCGGCTTCACGGCGACCTCGCTGTGGTGCGGGCTCGCGCTCTCAGGGGTGGAGCTGATCATCGCTCGCCTCGCGCAGGGCGCGACCGCGGCGCTGATGGTGCCCCAGGTGCTGGCGACGCTGCATCTCCTCTTCACCGACGAGACGCGCAGCCGCGCATTCGCCATCTACGGGATCGTGCTGGGGCTGGCGGGTGCCGCGGGCTTCCTGCTCGGCGGCCTGCTGGTCACGATCGACCTTGCCGGCACCGGCTGGCGTTCGGTGTTCTTCGTCAACGTGCCCTGCGGCCTCGTCATTGCAGGTGCCGCCTGGCGCATCATGCCATCGGTGCCGCGGCGATCAGGGACGAGGCTCGACATCAAGGGCAGCTCGGTCCTGTTCGCGGGGCTGCTGTGCCTGATCGGCCCGCTGCTTTTTGGTCACGATGCAGGCTGGGCACCCTGGCTGTGGGCCGTGATGGCGGTCGGCGGCGTCGTCCTCATAGCGTTCCTGAAGCTCGAGCAGGCAGTCGCTGGTGCCGGCGGCATGCCGTTGATCGACCTCACGCTGCTGGCGGACGCCGCTTTCCTGCGCGGGCTTGGCGCCGCCTTCTTTTTCTTCCTGGCCAATCTTTCCTTCTATCTGGTCATGACGCTGTTCATGCAGCGCGGCCTGAAAATCCCGCCGCTGTCAGCCGGCATGGCCTTCATCCCGCTTGCGCTTGCCTTCGTCGTGGCCTCGCGCCACAGCGGCGCGCGGGCGCGTCATCGCGGCACCAAGGTGTTGATCGAAGGCTGTGCGCTGCAGATCGCAGGCCTCGCCGCGCTCGCGCTTGTTGCAGCCTGTATCGATGCGCCATCGCCGCTTCTGCTCGCGTTCGTCATGATCATCTTCGGCTACGGTCAGGGATTGGTGATGGCGCCGCTCTCCGGCGCGGTGCTCTCGACCGTCAAGCCTGTCGCCGCAGGCTCGGCGTCGGGCATCTACGGCACGACGGCGCAGATCGGAAATGCGGCCGGAGTGGCCGCAATCGGCGCGGTGTTCTTCGCGGTCGATACCTTGCAATCAGCGCGCGCAGGATTTCTGGTCTCGCTTGCGCTGTTTGTGACATTAATCATGATCTGTGCCGCATTTCTGTCGTGGATGCGTCGCGCATCGGCGTGAAGTCGAGGCATTGCGGTTAATTCGTGCGGATTTCGGCGGAATTCCCCGTGATTTTCGTGGATTGACAGCGCACGGTCTTTTTATTTTGCAATGCAGCAACTATCTGGTTTGGCTAAGCGTTGAAAGCCGCCCACCAGGAAGTTGCCGTGTCGTTAGCCAAAAATGTTGATCTGTTGAGACGTCTGCCGAGGCTGGACGGTCTGCGCTTTGCCGAGCTCGGCCGGAGCGCGGATGCGTCCAGTCCATTGCAAGAGGTCACCGGCTTCGGCGACAACCCGGGGGCCTTGCGCATGTTCGCGTTCGTGCCGGCGCAGTTGCAGAAGCCGCGCGCGTTGGTCGTCGTGCTGCATGGCTGCGGGCAGGCGGCGGCGGGCTACGATCTCGGCGCGGGCTGGTCGACGCTCGCGAAGCACTATGGCTTCGCGCTGCTGATGCCCGAGCAGCAGCGGATCAACAACGGCAACACCTGCTTCAACTGGTTCAATCCGGAAGATACGGCGCGGGACAGCGGCGAGGCGTATTCGATCCGCGAGATGATCGCGCATATGGCGGAGGCGCATCGCATCGATCCCAAGCGCATCTTCATCACCGGCTTGTCCGCCGGCGGCGGCATGACGTCGGTGATGCTCGCGACCTATCCGGAAGTCTTCGCGGCGGGTGCGGTCATTGCCGGACTGCCCTATGGCATCGCCTCGAATTTGCGCGAGGCACTGGACGGCATGTTTCATTCCCCGGTGCGTCCCGCGCGCGAGCTCGGCGATCTTGTGCGCAATGCCTCGGATTATCGCGGCCCCTGGCCGAAGATCTCGGTGTGGCACGGCAGCGCCGACCGCACCGTCAATCCCGGCAATGCCAACGAGATCGTCAAACAGTGGCTCGATCTGCACGATCTGCCGGAAGCGCCGATGGCGGAGACCAATGTCGACGGCTATCCGCGCCAGGCCTGGTGGGGCAAGGACGGCGAGACGCTGGTCGAGTCCTACGCCATCACCGACATGGCGCACGGCACACCGCTTGGGCTGGCCGACAACGACCAGCGCTATGGCGTCGAAGGCGCGTTCCTGATCGAGGCCGGCATTTCCTCGTCCTATCACATCGCAAAATTCTTCGGCCTCACCGGCTGGATTGCAGACGCTGCAAAGGCGGAGGCCAAGCCTACAAGCAAGTCTACAAGCAGGCCTGCAGCGCAGCCGGCACTGACGCCCGCGCCGCATCTCGCCCGCTCGATCCGCGCAGCGGTCGCCGAACAGCCGGCCGAGCCGACGCGCGAGGAGGCTCGCAGCTTCGATCTCGGCCAGATCATCACGCGCGCACTGACCGCCGCAGGATTGATGAAGTAGCCCCAAACTCCGGACAAGCGCGCCCCAAGCGTGCGCCGATCCGGGACCCATTGCCACAGGGCAAAGTGAGGCGCGAAGGGCCAACTCCGAGTCCCCGCAAACCACGGCTTCCTGTGGTTATGGGTCCCGGATCTGCGCTTCGCTTGTCCGGGACGACAGCGACGTTTGTAGCGATGTCGTCGTGTCAGCCCGCGGAAACTACGCCGTCTGACCGATCCACTCGATCGGCGTCACCGTCACCTCGCCGCCGGCGACCTTCCGCGTCATCTCCTGATAGGCTTTGAAGAAGTCGCGCGATTGCAGCGCTTTTTGCGCGGCATCGTCAGCGACGCTGGCGAGATGGAAATAGCTGCCATCGTCGCGGTTTTTCAAGACGCGATAGCCGATCCGGCCCGTCAGCTCCGGATCGCCGTCGATCGCCTTGATGAAGCGGCCGACCTCCTGGTGCCAGGCGTCCGTCGTACCGTTCTTGAATTCATATCTGATCATGAAGTGCTTCATGTGACGCTCCCTGTTCGTCGTGTGCGTCATCATCTGCGGCTTGCTAGCGATCCTGCAAGTATGGACAAGATTGATAGTATGGACTTTTTCGACGTTGCTCCTATCCTCTTTGCCATAGCGTTTCGAGCGAAGTGGATGCCGGTTCGCGTGAAGAAAACGCGTCAAAACAAGAATCCAACGCGTGGAGGAGACGACATGGCGAAGGCGAACCCGGCGCGCATCTGTCCGGTCGCGGCCTTTCAGAAGATGATCAGCGGCAAGTACAAGCTGCGCATCGTCTGGGACCTCAAGGACGGCCCGCGCCGCTATGGCGAGATCCGCAGCGGCTTATTGCGCGGCACGGAAGGCAGCGCCGAGATCGCCCCGCGCGTGCTCAGCCGTGAATTGAAGGCCCTGACACAAAGCGGCCTGATCGACCGCAAGGATTTCGGCGAAGTGCCGCCGAAGGTCGAATATCGCTTGACTCGCAAGGGCAATAGCTTCGTGCCGGTCGTCGCGGCGATCCGCGACTGGGGCGATCGTCACCTCACTGAGACCGCCACGCTTGTGGACGCGGCGGAATAAACCTCACATCGCGCCGGTGATGAACGGATTGGTCATCCGTTCCTGGCCGATGCTTGAGCCGGCGCCGTGACCGCAGATGAAGCCGACGTCGTCGCCGAGCGGCAATAGCTTGGTCAGAATCGAGTTGATCAGCGTGGCGTGACTGCCGCCCGGCAAATCGGTGCGTCCGACCGAGCCGGCGAACAGGACATCGCCGACATGGGCGAAGCGCAGCTCCTTGTTGAAGAACACCACGCTGCCGGGCGAGTGGCCGGGGCAGTGGAAAATATCGAATTGCAAGCTGCCGATCGACACGGTGTCGCCTTCGGCGAGCCAACGGTCCGGCGCGAAATTGCGCACGCCGGTCATGCCGAAGCGTGCGCCGCTCTCGACCACATTGTCGAGCAGGAACTTGTCCGCTTCATGCGGGCCTTCGATCGGCACCTTCAGTGCATCGCGCAGATCGGCCGCGCCGCCGACATGATCGATATGGCCGTGGGTCAGCCAGATCTTCTCCACGGTGACGCCGGTCTGCTTGATCGCGTCCAGGATCTTGGGCACGTCCCCGCCGGGGTCGATCACCACCGCCTTCTTGGAGGGCTCGTCCCAGATGATGGTGCAGTTCTGCTCGAACAGCGTCACGGGAACGATGATCGCGCCGGCCTTGGATTGCGAAGAGTCTTGGGTGTCATTTTGCTCGGTCATGGCGCCACAATGCCGATTTTTGCCATGCCGCCAAGCAAAAGATTCGGCCAAAGATCTGGAATGGAGCCTGGAACAACCACGCCCGCCGTCACACGGCCGTCCCAATTGGCTCGCCAATTTGAACCGGGACGCTGCTGCCGCGTTCTTCCGCCCGAGGCGCAGATTTATGGATGGGTTCTCCAGCATGGCTCAGAGCGATAGCAACTGGTGGCGCGACGGCATCTTCTATCAGGTCTACCCGCGCTCCTTTCAGGACTCAGATGGTGACGGCGTCGGCGATCTCGCCGGCATTTTGCAGCGGTTGCCTTACGTCAAATCGCTCGGCGTCGATGCGATCTGGCTGTCGCCGATCTTTCCCTCGCCGATGGAGGATTTCGGCTACGACATCTCCGACTATACCGGCATCGAGCCGGTGTTCGGCACGATGGCCGATTTCGATGCGCTGATCACGGCCGCCCACGACAACGGCCTGAAACTGATCCTCGACCTCGTGCCGAACCACACCTCCGATCAGCATGCCTGGTTCGTCGAGAGCCGCGCCTCGCGCGACAATCCCAAGCGAGACTGGTACATCTGGCGCGATCCGGCACCCGACGGCGGGGTGCCGAACAACTGGCTGTCCGAGTTCGGCGGCAGCGCGTGGCAGTTCGATGAGACCACGGGGCAATATTACTACCATGCCTTTCTCGCCCAGCAGCCGGACCTGAACTGGCGCAATCCGGACGTCCGTGCCGCGATCTACGACGTGATGCGGTTCTGGCTCGACAAGGGCGTCGACGGCTTTCGCGTCGACGTGATCTGGCACCTGATCAAGGATGCCGAATTCCGCGACAACCCGCCCAATCCGCATTACGTCGAGGGCCGGCCGCCGAACGAAAGGATCATGACGCAATACTCCACCGACCAGCCGGAGGTGCATGACGTGATCGCCGAGATGCGACGCGTCACCGATGAATTCGAAGCCCGCGTGCTGATCGGCGAGATCTATCTGCCGCTGCACCGTCTCATGGCCTATTACGGCAACGACCTCACCGGCGCGCAGATGCCGTTCAATTTCGCGCTGCTCTTGACCTTCTGGAGCGCGCGCTCGATCGAGACAATCATCGAGGATTACGAGAAGGCGCTGCCGCGCGGCGCCTGGCCGAACTGGGTGCTCGGCAATCACGATCGCCCGCGCGTCGCAAGCCGCGTGGGTCCCGAGCAGGCCCGTGTCGCCGCCATGCTGCTGCTGACGCTGCGCGGCACGCCGACGCTCTATTACGGCGACGAGATCGGCATGCATCAAGTGGCGATTGCGCCGGAGGACGTGCGCGACCCCTTCGAAAAGAACGTGCCCGGCATCGGTGTCGGCCGCGACGGCTGCCGCACGCCGATGCAGTGGGATGCGACCGAATTCGCCGGCTTTTC
>NZ_AJQF01000301.1:0-4860 GCF_000261705.1 Bradyrhizobium genomosp. III
CGTCAATCTCGAAGCCGATGCGCGCTCGATCCTCAGCCTCTACAGACGCCTGATCACCCTGCGGAAGAGCAGTCGGCCGCTGGTCGCCGGCGATTATCATCCGATCGCGGCGCAAGGCGATCTCCTGATCTATCGCCGCGAGGCCGAGGGGCAGGCGGTGATCGTGGCGCTCAATCTCGGCCCCGATCCGGTCGCGGTGACCACCAGCGCGATCCGTTTCGGCAGCAGCATACTGCTGTCGACGTTCCTGGATCGCGAGGACGAGCGGATCGAAGGCGTGCTGGATCTGCGCGGCAATGAGGGCGTGATTGTCGCGCCGCCCTAGCCGTCGTCCCGGACAAGCGCAGCGCAGATCCGGGACCCATAGCCACAGGGAGTGGTTTGGCGAAGACTCGGAGTGATCAGCGCGCCCCAAACTTCTCCCTGTGATTATGGGTCCCCGCTTTCGCGGGGACGACAGCGGAGGGTACGGCTGCGTAGATGCTCTTACCCCGGATGCTTCTTCCCTCTCACCGTATCCCCGTCGATATCGCTCCGCTTCAGCAGATAATCCAGCCCGCCGACGCGGTACCAGCGATAGCCATACGGCTCCAGCACGATCCGGTGCTGGCCGCGCTTGTCGGCGTGGCTGTGGTCCTCCGCGAGCAGATTGATCAGGTGCGCGCCGGCTTCGTCCGGCAGCCCGGCCGAGAACGCGATCTCGCGCGGCTTCTCGTCGAGATTATGCACGAACAGCACCGAATTGTTGCGCCAGTCGTAGCGCATGATGAACACGGCGGGATCGCGCACCGGAATGATCGTGAAGTCGCCCCAGCCGATTTCAGGCACCTCCTTGCGCATACGGACGATGCGCTCGGTCCAGTTCAGCATGGAGTTGGGATCGCGCCGCTGCTTGGCGACGTTGACGTGGGGATAGCCGTAAGGCCCCTTGTCGATCACAGGGCAGGCCGGCTTGTTGCTCTTGGTGAAGCCGCCATGCGGCTCGGTCGACCATTGCATCGGCGTGCGCGCGCAATTGCGTTCCGGCAGTGAGAGATCGTCGCCCATCGCGATCTCGTCGCCATAGCGGATCACGGGCGTTCCGGGCAGCGTGCACATCAGGCTGTAGGCGAGTTCGAGCCGCCGGCGATCGCCGCCCAGCATCGGCGCGAGGCGCCGCCTGATGCCGCGGTCGTAGAGCTGCATGTCCTTGTCGGGACCGAAATTCCTGAACACGGAGTCGCGCTGCGCCTTGGTCAGCCGCCCCAGGTCGAGCTCGTCGTGATTGCGCAGGAACAGGCCCCATTGCGCGGTCGCCGGCCGCGGCTTGGTCGCCTTCAACGCCTTCGCCAGCGGCCGCGAATCTGCGGATGCCAGCGCATAGAACAGGTGCTGGTTGACGTGGAAGTTGAACATCATGTGCATGCGGTCGGCGTCGCGGCCGAAATATTCCATGTCCGTCTTCGGCAGCACATTGGCTTCGGCGAGGATGATGGCGTCGCCCTGCCGCCATTGCAGGAATTCGCGGAATGCGCGCAGCATGTCGTACTGCTCGACCGGCTTCTTCACCTTCGCACCCTTGGTCGCGATCACGAAGGGCACGGCGTCCATGCGGAAGCCGGAGACGCCGAGCTGGATCCAGAACCCCATGATCTTCAGGATCTCGGCCTGCACATGCGGGTTCGAGGTGTTGAGGTCGGGCTGGAAATCGTAGAAGCGGTGGAAGTAATACGCGCCCGCTTCCTTGTCGCGCGTCCAGGTCGTTTTCTGCACGCCGGGAAACACCATGCCCTTGTCGGCACCGGCCGGCTTCTTGTCGGACCACACATACCAGTCGCGGTAGGGCGAGTTCTTGTCGCGCCGCGCCTCCTTGAACCAGTGATGCTGATCCGAGGTGTGGTTGACGACGAGGTCGATGATGATGCGGATGCCGCGCTGCTTGCAGCCATGAGCGAACTCGACGAAATCGCCGAGCGTGCCGTAACGCGCATCCACGCTGTAATAGTCGGCGATGTCGTAGCCGTCGTCGCGGCCGGGCGAGGTCTGGAACGGCATCAGCCAGATCGTGGTGATGCCGAGGCCATGCAGATAGTCGAGCCGGCGGAGCAGGCCCTTGAAGTCGCCGACGCCGTCACCGTTGGCGTCCATATAGGAGCCGACGGAAAGGCAGTAGATCACGCCGTTCTTGTACCAGAGATCGTCGATCATCCGCGCAGCCTCGGTGGTTCCGCCGAGGTGCGGCGGCTGCGTGATAAGTGCGTGGGGGAGGGGAGGTTCCGTGTTTCATCCTCGGTGTCGTCCCGGACAAGCGCAGCGAAGCGGAGCGCCGATCCGGGACCCATAACCACAGGGAGCAGTCTTGCGATGACTCGGAGTTACCTGAGCGCCCTACAACAACTCCCTGTGGTTATGGGTCCCCGCTTTCGCGGGGACGACGGCGGAGATCGAGGCTGCGCTTAGGCTCCATCGAGCAGTGTGCAGTTCTACGGAATCGGCTATCCTCCCCCCATGGACAATCCCGCCCGCAACATCGCCCTCGTGCCGCCGCCTGATCGCCGCCAGTCGGAGACGGCGCTCGCGGTCGCGCGGGGCACCGCGCGGCTGCTGCGTTCGCTCGGCTTTACCTGCATCAGCGAATTGCCGCTGCCCTCGGGCCGGCGCGCCGATCTCGTGGCGCTGAACGAGCGCGGCGAGATCTGGATCGTCGAGATCAAATCGTCGGTGGAGGATCTGCGCGCCGACCAGAAATGGCACGAGTACCGCGCCCATTGCGACCGGCTGTTCTTCGCCTTCACTCAGGACCTGCCGTGCGAGATCTTTCCGGAAGGCACCGGCCTGATCATCGCCGACGCCTATGGCGCGCACCTGCATTGCGAAGCGCCCGAGCACAAGCTCGCTGCGGCCACGCGCAAGCAGATGACGGTGCGGTTTGGAATGGCGGCGGCGTTGCGCATCAACCGGCTGGTCGACCCGCAAGGGCATGCGGAATTTTGGGAGTAGCGGCGCCGCAAACATCGGTGCCGTAGGGTGGGCAAAGCGAAGCGTGCCCACGATCTCTATCCAACTCTAACAGAGCGTGGGCACGGCGCTTGCGCGCCTTTGCCCACCCTACGAGACCGCTACCTCGGCGCGCGCTTGGCCAAAATGCGCTGCAACGTCCTGCGGTGCATGTTGAGCCTGCGCGCCGTTTCCGAGACGTTGCGGTTGCACATCTCGTAGATGCGCTGGATGTGCTCCCAGCGCACGCGGTCGGCCGACATCGGGTTGGTCGGCAGCTCGGACTTCTCCGCGCTGGTCGACAGCAGCGCCGCGACGACGTCGTCGGCATCCGCCGGCTTCGAGAGATAATCGATCGCGCCCATCTTCACCGCGGTGACGGCGGTGGCGATGTTGCCATAGCCGGTCAGCACGATCGCGCGCGCATCCGGGCGCTTCTTCTTCAGCGCCGAGACCACGTCAAGGCCGTTGCCGTCGCCGAGCCGCAAGTCCACCACGGCGAATGCCGGCGCTGCCTTGCCGATCTGCGCAAGACCATCCGAGACGGTGTCGCATGACGTCACCGCAAAGCCGCGCGTTTCCATGGCGCGCGACAACCGCTCCAGGAACGGCTTGTCGTCCTCCACGATGAGCAGCGAGCGGTCGGTCTGTTCGTTCAGTTCGGCGATGGCGTTCAAGGTTTTGTCCTCTCTCCAACGCGACTACATATGGCCTCGCAATCGGGCGGTGCCAAGGCCGCCGATAGTCGATCGGCCCTGTTGTGCGACGCAAGGTCGCGGCCTATCCTATTGTTTCTTCGAGGCTCTCGATAGCCTCAAAACGCTGTCGCGGCCATGTGATCTGCACCACCGCGCCGTGTTCCGGAAAGATCCGGTTGGTAAACGAGACCTTGGCGCCGGTGCGTTCCAGCAACGTGCGCGCGATGAACACGCCCAATCCGAGACCGCGTCGCTCACCGCTGCCCTCATCCGTGGTTCGTCGCCGCGACAGATAGGGCTCGCCGATCCGGTTCAGGATGTCGGGCGGAATGCCGGGGCCGTCGTCGGAGATCAGAAGCTCGATCGTGTCCTTGTTCCACCACGCGTTCACCTCGACGGTGGTATGGGCGAAATCGACCGCGTTCTCGACGATGTTGCCGACGCCGTAGAGGATCGCCGGATTGCGCGAGCCGACCGGCTCGGACACGGCGGCGACCGCGATCCGCACCTTGATCTCGACGCCGAAATCGCGGTGCGGGGCCACCACCTCCTCGATCAGCTCCGACAGCTTCATGCGGTCGAACGGCGCGCCGGTGGAGGAGAGCTGGGTGATCTTGCTCAATATGTCGCGGCAGCGCTGGGTCTGCTCGCGCAGCGTCTTCAGGTCGGCGGCAAAGCTGGCGTCCTTCACCGTCTTTTCCAGCTCGCGCGAGATCAAAAAGATCGTCGCGAGCGGCGTGCCGAGCTCGTGCGCGGCCGCGGCTGCGAGCCCATCGAGCTGGGTCAGGTGCTGCTCGCGGGTCAGCACCAGCTCGGTCGCCGCCAGGGCGTCCGCAAGCTTGCGCGCCTCCTCGGTCACCTGGAACGAGTAGAGGCTGGTGACGCCGATCGCGAGCACGATCGAGAGCCAGACGCCGACGAGGTAGATCGGCGGCAGCACCAGGGGATCATCGGAATCCCAGGGCAGCGGCAAATGGAAGAAGAACAGGACCGAGGCGCAGGCTACCGCAAGCACACCGAGGCCGAAGGTGAAGCGCGCCGGCAGCGCCGTGGCCGAGATCAGCACCGGCGCGAGGAAGAGGAACGAGAACGGGTTCTGCAGTCCGCCGGTGAAGTACAGCAGACCGGCCAGCTCCACGATGTTCAGCGCGAGCAGTCCGGCCGCCTGCATCGGCTCCCGCCGCTG
>NZ_AJQF01000302.1:0-61618 GCF_000261705.1 Bradyrhizobium genomosp. III
GCGCCAGATTGAGCGCGGCCGACAAGGCGATGATGCTGACGCAGGGGACGATCTCGACGTTGAATTCCAACCCCTGCGCCACGATGAAGATCGCCGCGAGCTGGCCCAGCACCGCCAGCCAACGCAGCCGCAGGATCGTGTCCAGGCGGATATGCCGCTGCGCGTGGCGAAAGTCGGAAGCAGCAATTTCAGTCATATCGGCCAATGGGGGTGCCTTCCAGATCACAAACGCTGGGCTCGCGGAACCACCGGATTACAAGCCTTGCGCTATTCGCTGCAATAGCAGAAGAACGACCAGCATGACCGAGAATGACAAGGCTTCAAGTCGGCCGACTGTCGCGGAGCGCAGCTCGTCCGCGGCGATCGCGGTCGAGCACCTCGTCAAAATCTATAAGCAGACCCGAGCGGTCGACGACATCTCCTTTTCGTTGCCGCGTGGCAGCATCACCGGACTTCTGGGCGGCAACGGCGCCGGCAAGACCACGACCATCGCGATGATCATGGGCCTTGTGCTGCCGACCTCCGGCCGCGTGCAGGTGCTCGGACATCGGATGCCCGAGGAGAGTGCTTCCGTGCTGGGGCGGATGAATTTCGAGAGCCCCTATGTCGACATGCCGATGCGGCTCACGGTGCGGCAGAATCTCACCGTGTTCGGCAAGCTCTATGCGGTGAAGAACCTCGCCGGCCGCATCGCCGAGCTCGCGGACGATCTCGATCTCACCGAATTCATCGACCGCGCCAACGGCAAGCTGTCGGCCGGGCAGAAGACCCGCGTCGCGCTCGCCAAAGCGCTGGTCAACCGGCCCGAGCTGCTGCTGCTGGACGAGCCGACCGCCTCGCTCGATCCGGATACCGCCGACTGGGTGCGGGCGCACCTGGAGCGTTATCGCAAGGACAACAACGCCACCATCCTTTTGGCTTCGCACAACATGCTCGAGGTCGAGCGGCTCTGCGACCGCGTCATCATCATGAAGCGCGGTCGCATCGAGGACGACGATACGCCTGAGGCGATCATGGCGCGCTACAATCGCACCACGCTGGAGGAGGTGTTTCTGGACGTCGCGCGCGGCCGGGTGAACGGTGCGAAGGAGGCGGCGAGGTGAGCGGTCGTACCCGTATTCGTAGCCCGGATGGAGGTCTGTCATTCCGGGGCGCGCGGAGCGCGAGCCCGGAATCCATAATCACAGGCGGCGGTTGCGAGGCGAGACGGGTCACTCCGAGTCTTCGCCAAATTGAGTTTCGTGGTTATGGATCCCGGGCTCGCGACGATGTCGCGCCCCGGGATGACAGATCCCATCCGGGCCAGGTTATCGCGCGATGACCGACATCCCCCTCCACCGCGGCATCTCCGTCCATCGCATCGGCGCGATGATCCTGCGCTACTGGTACCTCCTGCTGTCGTCCTGGCCGCGGCTGCTCGAATTGCTGTACTGGCCGGCGCTGCAGGTCATCACCTGGGGTTTCATCCAGTATTACATCGCCGAGAATTCCAATTTCTTCGCGCGCGCCGGCGGCACGCTGATCGGCGCCGTCATCCTCTGGGATATCCTGTTCCGCGGGCAGCTCGGCTTCTCCATCTCGTTCCTGGAGGAGATGTGGGCGCGCAACATCGGCAACCTCATGATGAGCCCCTTGAGGCCGATCGAGTTTCTGCTGTCGCTGATGGTCATGAGCCTGATCCGGCTTGCGATCGGGATCATTCCGATGACCTTGCTCGCCCTGTTCATGTTTCACTTCAACGTCTATGCCCTGGGCCTGCCCTTGATCGCATTCTTCTGCAATCTGATCTTCACGAGCTGGTCGGTCGGCATCTTCGTGTCGGGTCTCGTGCTGCGAAACGGCCTCGGCGCCGAGAGTATCGTCTGGACCCTGATGTTCGCGATCCTGCCGCTCGCCTGCGTCTACTACCCCGTCAGCGTGTTGCCGGTCTGGCTGCAATACGTCGCTTGGGCGTTGCCGCCGACCTATGGCTTCGAGGGAATGCGCGCGCTGCTGATCGAAAACACCTTCCGCGCCGATCTGATGCTGGAGGCGCTGGCCATCAACGCCGTCTTTCTGGTTGCATCTTTTGCATCATTCCTTGCCCTTTTGCGCAGCGCCAAACGGCACGGCTCGCTGCTGTCGGGCGGTGAATAACGTCACTTTCCCGTGGATTCAGGCTGGTTTAGCCGCTTCGGCTCCGTAGATGTACGGAACCATGCATTGACGCAATATTGCGCATTCGGCAGTATGCTGCGATGCGAAGAGGGATATAGCGATGCCTATTGGTGAGTTTGGCGGCGCACCGCCCCTGGCTGCAGAAGGCAGTCCGGTCCTGACGACGCCGATGTACTGGATGTACGAGATGGCGCACGCCTCTCTCAATCCGGCACGTGCGGTCACTGACGCGACCAAGCTGCTGTTCCAGAATCCTCTCAATCCCTGGGCGCGCACCGAGGTCGGCAAGTCGGTCGCCGCGGCCTGCGAATTGTTCGAGCGCACCACGCGCCGCTACGGCAAGCCGGAATGGGGCCTCAACGACACCGAGGTCAACGGCATCCGCGTCCCCGTCGAGATCCGCTCGGTCTGGGAAAAGCCGTTCTGCCGGCTGCTCTACTTCGATCGCAAGTTCGCTCGTCCCCTGCGCAGCCCGCAGCCGCGCGTGCTGATCGTGGCGCCGATGTCCGGCCATTACGCGACGCTGCTGCGCGGCACGGTCGAGGCCTTCCTGCCCGCGCATGAGGTCTACATCACCGATTGGGCCGATGCCCGAATGGTGCCGCTCAGCGATGGCCGCTTCGATCTCGACGACTACATCGACTACGTCATCGAGATGCTGCACGTCCTCGGCGGCAACACCCATGTCATGGCGGTGTGCCAGCCCTCCGTGCCCGTGGTCGCCGCCGTCTCGATCATGGAAGCGCGGCGCGATCCCTTCGTGCCGACCTCTATGACGCTGATGGGCGGCCCGATCGACACCCGTCGCAACCCGACGGCGGTGAACAATCTCGCCCAGGAGCGCGGCATCGACTGGTTCCGCAACCACGTCATCACCAAGGTGCCGTTCCCGCATCCCGGCATGATGCGCGACGTCTATCCGGGATTTTTGCAGCTCAACGGCTTCATCAGCATGAATCTCGACCGCCACATGGACGCCCATAAGCAGCTCTTTGCCCATCTGGTGAAGGGCGACGGCGACCTCGTCGACAAGCATCGCGAGTTCTATGACGAATATCTCGCGGTGATGGACCTCTCCGCCGAGTATTACCTGCAGACGGTCGACACCGTGTTCGTGAAACACTCGCTGCCGAAGGGCGAGATGACCCATCGCGGAACACGCGTGGATCCCTCCAAGGTCACGCGCGTGGCGTTGATGACGGTCGAAGGCGAGAACGACGACATCTCGGGTCTCGGTCAGACCGAAGCGACGCACACATTGTGCAGCTCGATCCCCGATCATCGCCGCGTTCATTACGTCCAGAAGGGCGTTGGACATTACGGCGTGTTCAACGGCTCGCGCTTCAAATCGGAAATCGTTCCGCGAATCCATGACTTCATGGTCTCAGCTGCGAATCCGAGCTCATTGCAGGCTCTCGCGGCCGAATAACCTTCGTTTTCGGCTTTCCCGTCGAAAATCCAGGCCCCGCCGGAGGCTCCGGCCGGGCCTGGTTCTCTCCAGATTCGCGGTATTTAGGTAGCTTTATAGGAGTGAGTCCTCCCTCACCTCTTGGGGATGCCGCATGCGTCCAGCGGGGGCGAAAAAAGACGGTTCCAACCCCAGTCTGTAGGGTCTCCCGGACGTCAGACCGCTGTATATTGGGCAAATGATTTGTTTTTGCGCCGAGCGCTTTCCCTGGCGGCGGTTATGGCAAAATCCGGGCGCCCTCCTGCCCCCCGGACTGACAGACATGGCCACTCGCGCTCTCCTCTATCGGCGGCCCCACGAACCCAAGACCGTCCTGATCACCCATGGATCGCAATATTTTGCCATCCGATTGCGCCGGCACCGCCGCGCGCGCCGTTACACCCTGAGAATTCATCCGAGCGATCGCGAAGCCATCCTCACCATGCCGCCGCGCGGCACGCTGGCCGAGGCAAAAGACTTTGCGCAGCGCCACGGTGCGTGGATCGCGGCGCGCCTCGGTCGCTTGCCGAAGGCCGCGCCGTTCCAGCCGGGCACGGTGATACCGCTCCGCGGCACGTCGCATCGCATCGTTCATCGCGCTGGCACGCGCGGCACGGTGTGGACTGAGACGCGCGATAGCGGCGAACGCATTCTCTGCGTCGCCGGCGGGCTCGAGCATGTCGATCGCCGCGTCAGCGACTTCCTCAAGCGCGAGGCGCGCCGCGACCTCCAGCGTTCGGCGGAGGCTTACGCCGCCGAGCTCGGCGTCAGGGTCAAGCGCCTGTCGATCCGCGATCAGTCCAGCCGCTGGGGTTCCTGCACCTCGGCCGGCTCGCTGTCGTTCTCCTGGCGCCTGATCCTCGCGCCGCCCTTCGTGCTCGACTACCTCGCCGCGCACGAAGTCGCCCATCTCGTCGAGATGAACCACTCGGCGCGGTTCTGGCGCGTGTGCGGAAAAGTCTGCCCGTCGATGGAGCGCGCCAAGAAGTGGCTCGACACCTACGGCAATGATCTGCACCGGTATGGGGTCGAGGATTAGGGGCGCTGTCGCCTAACCGTCGCTGTCGTCGCCCGGCTCGACCGGGCGACCCAGTAAGCCGCGGCAGTCGTTATGAATCTCGATGTCTCTGGAATGCTGGACTCCCCGCCTTCGCGGGGAATGACAGTTGAGAATGAGCCGGCTTCAGACTCCGCTCACGCACTGAAATCCGCACTCGTCCCCGCTTGCGCGCCTGACGCCAGATAGGACGATTGCCGCTGCGCGCTGGCCTTCTGGCCCTCGGCCAGCATCGCCTGGAACGCAGCGTCGAGTTGCTCGCGGCTGTAGGTCGTGGAACTGCTTTCACGCGGTGTCCATTGCGATTGCGTGATCGCGGTGGGCGCCTTTTCGACGGTGCCGCCAAGCAGCCTGGCGTAATTGTCGGCGCGCCACTGCGCCAGGTCTGGTCCGCTCAAGCCGGGAGGATCTTCCAGCTTGCCGATCCTCGCGCCCGCCAGGTTGGTCATGGCCGAGGATCCGCCGTTGTACAGCGTGGCCACCACCTTGCCGTCCACTTTCACCTGCGCGTAGGTATTCTCCGGCGCATTGTCCGCGACGACCGACTGAGGTGCATTCGTCTCGTGCGCGATCAGCCAATGCGTTGCCATGAGGTCATGCAGGACGGGATCATCCGCGGCCGATATGACCTTGGCGCCTGACAGCGGCTTGACCTGCGAGAGGTCGATCCGGAAGCCGCTGGTTGCCGCGTCGGTCGCATCCGGTGCCACCGCCTGAAGACCAGACCTCGCATTTGAAGTGGATGCTGAAGCGGGCCGCAGATGCGGCAGCGCCGCGCTGGATAGATTTGAAATCATGGAACGCTCCCAGACACTCGTTCAACTTATGAGAGCAAATCCCGGGCCGCTGACGGGAGCTTGAAGGGATTGGAGTTTTTGCTTTAGGCGAGTTCCGGGGCGCGGCGAATTTTGCCGCGCTGGGCAGGACTTGCCGAAGCGATGCCGCTGATTTCCAGGCACGTGCTTCAGGCGTCTGGGCTGCCTCTGCAAGCCGTTGATTTCGTTATCTTCGGCTACTGTGCATGGGGTTGTTTTCGCAGTTTTTGTTTTGAGGTCATGGAGACCTCAGCCCGAGCCTATCGGTTTCCGCCGAACAGCCGGTCCATCAGCCAGCCGTCGAGCCCCGCCGCCGCTTCCGGCCGCGCATTGGCGCGCGTCGGCGGTGGACGATAGCCGCCATTGCTTGCGGGTGCCGGCCCGGGCGCTGCCGCTGTCGGCGGCGACACCTGCGAGGCCGCCTGCGCGAGGTTCGACAGGCCCCAGCCACCTTGTGTGCTTGGCAATGCCGCGACCGGCACGCCTTCGTGCGCCGCCTTCATGAAGCGCGACCACACTTCCACCGGCAGGCCGCCGCCGGTCGCCTTCTTGGTCGGCGAGTTGTCGTCATTGCCGAGCCAGACACCCGTGACGAGGCTCGCGGTGTAGCCGATGAACCAGGCGTCGCGGTAATCCTGGCTGGTGCCGGTCTTGCCGGCCGCGGGCCAGCCGGGGATCTCGGCCTTCTTGGCGGTGCCTGATATCAGCGTCTCGCGCATCATCGCGTTCATCATCCCGACATAGCGGGGGTCGATGACCTGATTGCGCTCCTCAGGCTGGCGCATGTAGAGCAGCTTGCCGCCCAGCGTCTTGATCCGCGTGACGACATGCGGTGCCACCGCGAGACCGCCATTGGCGAAGGGCGCATAGGCGCCGACCAGCTCGACCACCGAGACTTCGGAGGTGCCGAGCGCGATCGAGGCGTTGGGCTCGAGCTTGGAGGAGATGCCGAGCCGGTGCGCGGTGCGCACCACGTTCTTCGGTCCGACCTCGAGGCCGAGACGGATGGCGACGGTATTGAGCGACATCGCCAGCGCCTGCGTCAGCGTCACCGCGCCGAAATATTCATGGGTGTAGTTCTCGGGTCGCCAGCCCTTGACCTCGATCGGCGCGTCCTGTCGCATCGTATCAGGCGTCAGGCCCTGCTCGAGCGCGGTCAGGTACACGAACGGCTTGAACGAGGAGCCCGGCTGGCGTCTGGCGGTCACAGCGCGGTTGTACTGGCTCTCGGAATAGTTCCGCCCGCCCACCATGGCGCGCACCGCGCCATCAGGTGTCATCGCCACCAGCGCGCCCTGGCTGACATTGAACTTCACGCTCTTGGCCGCGAGCTCGTCGATGATGGCGGCTTCCGCCACGCTCTGCAGCTTCGGATCGATCGTGGTCTCGACTTTGATGCTCTCGTCGATCTGGCCAACCAGATCGTCCAGCACCTCGCCGATCCAGTCGGCAACGTAATTGACCGTGCCGGCGCCGACCGGCTTCACATTGTAGGAGGGATGACCGATCGAGGCCTGCGCCTGCGCGTCGGTGATGAACTTTGCGTCCGCCATCGCCGCGAGCACGATCTGCGCGCGGGCTTCGGCGCCTTCGGGGTTGCGGTTCGGCGCAAGGCGCGAGGGCGATTTGACGAGCCCGGCCAGCATTGCGGCCTCGGCGACCGTGACGTTCTTCGCCGACTTGCCGAAATATTTTTGCGCGGCAGCTTCGACGCCGTAGGCGCCGGAGCCGAAATAGACGCGGTTGAGATAGAGCTCCAGGATCTCGTTCTTGGAGTGCTTGCGCTCGAGCCAGATCGCGAGCTCCACCTCCTGCAGCTTGCGCTGCATGGTGCGCTCCTGGGTCAGGAACAGGTTCTTGGCGAGCTGCTGCGTCAGCGTCGAGCCGCCCTGCGAGACGCCGCGATGCATGACGTTGGTGACGAGGGCGCGCAGGATGCCGATCGGGTCGATGCCGAAATGCGAGTAGAAGCGGCGGTCCTCGATGGCGATGAAAGCCTTCGGCAAATACGGCGGCAAATCCTTCAGCGAGACATTGGCGCCGGCCATCTCGCCGCGTTGCGCCAGCATGCTGCCGTCGATGCCGACGATCTGGATCGTTGGCGGCCGCTTGGGAATCTCCAGCGACTGGATCGGCGGCAGATGGGCGCCGACATAGATCACGACGCCGATCAGAGCGATCGCGCCCCACAGGCCGAGCACCGCGCCCCAATAGACCAGGCGGCCGATGCTGGCGCCAATACGTGAGTTGGTGCGCCGCTTGGCGCCGCTGCGGCTGGCTGGCGCTTTCCGCTCGCGCGGCGGCTCGTCGCCGGAATCCTCGCCCTTGCGCTTGGCGGATGATTTCGTCGATTTCTTCGGCTTGTCGTCGCCGCCGGGAATGCGATCCGCCGCGGTCAGGCGCAGATCGGCGAGCGCCGCGGGCAAGCCGAACAGCGGCTCCTTCCGCCCACCCTTTTTCTTTCCCCACGCCATACGCAAAAACGCCCGGTCAGCCCGCCCCGCCGCACGCTAGCGGTCGCTGTTTAAGGCCCGGTTACCCAGACCTTAACGCCCGATTAGGAGGTGCGGCATTCCCCCGCCGCAGTTCCGCTGATTGGATGACGGAGCTAGGATCGCCGGCATAAAACACGAGGAAACACGCAGAGGAAACCCAAATGGGCCATATCGATCCGACCAAGGAGATCTTCGCGCAATTCCGGGACAATGACCGCCCGGGTCCGATCCACATGCTCAACCTGGTGCGCCTGCGCAAGGAGGCGGCCTACCCGGACGGCCGCAAGGCGAGCGGCGCCGAAGCCTACGCGGCCTATGGCCGCGAGAGCGGCCCGGTGTTCGAACGCCTCGGCGGCCGCATCATCTGGCAGGGCAAGTTCGAGCTGATGCTGATCGGTCCGCAGGAGGAGCGCTGGGACCATTGCTTCATCGCCGAATATCCTGATGTCGGAGCCTTCGTCGAGATGATCCGCGATCCCGTCTACCGCGAGGCTGTGAAGCACCGTCAGGCCGCCGTCGAGGACTCACGGCTGATCCGGCACGCCGTGCTGCGGATCGGGAAGAATTTTGGAGAGATACCGGAGTAGGCCGCCAAATCGGTGATCTCCGTCCGTCATCCTGAGGTGCGAGTGGCGCGATGCAAAGCATCGCGCCGGGAGCCTCGAAGGATGTGCGGCCACCAGCGGGCCGTCGCCCATCGAGGGCCGCTGAAGAAGCGGCCACCTCCTAAGGGGTGACGGGGATCGCTCCAAAAGATCGGCGGCCCGCAGGCCGCCGATTGCATTTCAGAACTCTTCGCCTAACCCGCCGGGCCCGCGTCCTCCAGGATCGGGCCGAACAGCTCCCAGCGCTCGCCGTTGAACTTCATCATCTGAAGCTGCTTGTTGACGCGGTAGTCGGTAGGCGACGTGTTGGCCTTGATGCCGGGCAGCGCAGTGTCGCTGGCGACGTCCTTCAGTGACGCCGCCTGCTTCATGACGTTCTCGCGCGTCAGGTTGTCGCCGCACTGCTGCAGCACGTGCACCAGCAGCTGCGCGGTGCTGTAGCCGTAGGTGTTGAAGTTCGAATCCTTGTCGCCATCCGGATAGTACTTCGCCATGAAGTCGAAATACTTCTTCATGCCGGGGTCATCCTTCCAGGTCGGATCGAGCGGTTCCTTACCGTAGTTGACGCTGATCAGGCCCTTGGCGGCGTCAAGGCCTGCGGGTTTCAGCACCGCGCCGACCGAGGTGGCGTTGATGTCGACGATCTGGACCGGATGCCAGCCCATTTCGGCGATCTTCTTGATGGCCTGCGCGGCCTGCTTCGGCGTCGTCGCACTGAAGAACAGGTCGGCGCCGGCATCCTTGATCTTGAGGACCTGCGAATCGACGGTGGGATCGGACACCTCGTAGGAGGCTTCCGTCACGATCATCTTGGCGGCCTTGTCACCGAGGCCGGCCTTGATGCCGTTCAGATAGTCCTTGCCGAGGTCGTCGTTCTGATAGAGCACGCCCACCTTGGCGTTCGGATGCTCCTTCAGAATGTACTGGCCGTAGATGCGGCCCTCGACGAAGTAATTGGGATTGAAGCCCATGGTCCACGGAAAGTTCTTGGGATCAGTGAACCTCGAGGCCCCGGTCGCCGCGAACAGCTGCGGCACCTTCTTGGCGTTGAGATATTTCTGCACGGCCGCGTTCACGGGCGTGCCGATGATCTGGAAGGTCAGCAACACCTCGTCGCTCTCGACCAGCTTGCGGATCTGCTCCACGGCTTTCGGTGGCGAATAGGCGTCGTCATACTGGATCAAATTGATCTTGCGGCCGTTCACGCCGCCCTGGTCGTTGATCATCTTGAAATAGGCGGCCTGCGTCTTGCCGATCGACGAATAGGCCGACGCCGGCCCCGAGAACGGCATGGTCTGTCCGACCTTGATCTCGGTGTCGCTGGCGCCCGGATCATATTTCTTCTGGGCATTGGCCGCTGAAATCGACAGCGCCAGAGCAAGCGCCGTGGCCAGATGCAGCTTTCCATTCCTCATTCGCAATTCCCTCAGTTTGTTTTTGCCGATGATCTGCCGGCCGCACTACGCGTCCGATGCCATCGCTGAGGGCAAGTGTGGAGGAACGATTGTTGCGACGCAAGGTGGGCGTTCGTAGGGTGGGATAGCCTTGCGGACTGCGCGAAGCGCAGTCCGCTGGGCGTAACCCACCTTACGAGATCGGGACTAGCCCGACGGTCCCGTGTCCTCGATGATCGGTCCGAACAGCTCCCAGCGTTCGCCGTTGAACTTCATCATCTGCATCTGCTTGTTGACGCGGAAGTCGTTCGGCCCGGTGTTGATCTTGATGCCGGGCAGCGCGAAGCTCGGCGTGAAGTCCTTGATGTTGGCGACCTGCTTCATGATGTTCTCACGCGTCAGATCGTCGCCGCATTGCTTCAGGACCTGCACCAGCAGCTCCGCCACCGAATAGGCGTAGGTGTTGACGGTGTTGAGCTTGTCGCCTTCCGGGAAATACTTGTCCATGAAGGCGAAGAAGGCCTTCACGCCGGGATCGTCCTTCCACCGCGGATCGCTGGGCTCCTTGCCGTACTGGGTCGAGATGATGCCCTTGGAGATGTCGAGGCCAGCCGGCTTCAGCGTCGCCGAGATCGGGCTCGCATTGATGTCGAGGATGTGCACCGGCGTCCAGCCGAGGTCGGCGAGCTTCTTGATCGCCTGTGCCGCGAATTTCGGCGTCGAGGCATCGAAGAACACGTCGACGCCCATCGACTTCAGCTTGACCACCTGGGAATCGACGGTCGGGTCGGTGACCTCGTAGGAGACCTCGCCGACGATCATGCTGGCGGCCTTGTCGCCGAGGCCGCTCTTGAGGCCCGCAAGATAGTCGCGGCCCATGTCGTCGTTCTGGTAGAGCACGCCGATCTTGGCGTTCGGATGCTCCTTGAGAATGTATTTGGCGTAGATGCGTCCCTCGGACACGTAGTTGGGATTGTAGGCGATGGTCCAGGGATAGTTCTGGGGATCGTTGAAGCGGGCCGCGCCGGTCGAGGCCAGCAACTGCGGCACCTTCTTGCCGTTGAGATATTTTTGCACGGCGGCGTTGGCCGCGGTGCCGATGAGCTGGAAGGTGAACAGCACCTCGTCGCCCTCGACGAGCTTGCGCACCTGCTCCACCGTCTTCGGCGGCGAATAGGCGTCGTCATACTGGATCAGATTGATCTTGCGGCCGTTGATGCCGCCCTGATCGTTGATCATCTTGAAGTAGGCGGCCTGGGTCTTGCCGATATTGGCGTAGACCGAGTAGGCGCCGGAGAACGGCACGGTCTGGCCGATCTTGATCTCGGTGTCGGTCGCCCCCGTGTCGTATTTCTTCTGGGCGAAGGCTTGGCTTACGAAGGCCTGGTTCGCGGAGAACGCGAAGGCGAGCGCTGTCGTGGCAGCTAAGAAAGCTCTGCGATTGGTCATATTGGTTGTTCCTCCTGACGGAATTTTCGGCCGATGGTCTTTTCCCGTTGATTGCAACGGTCGCCATCGCTGCCGAAGATTGTGGAGGAAGCTTCGCCGCCGCGCAAGGATCGCAGCGCTGCGCCGTAGCGTCTCAGGCCAGGGAGTCCCGGGTCAGGCGTCTCAGGCCAGGAACAACGCAACCAGCGCGACCGCCGCCGGAAGGGCCTGCACCATCAGGATGCGGGTGCTGACGGTCGCAGCGCCATAGGCGCCGGCCACGATCACGCAAAGCAGGAAGAACGCCTTGATCTGGAATGCGAAGGCCGGGTTGCCGTGGACGAGACCCCAGATCAGGCCGGCGGCGAGGAAGCCGTTATAGAGGCCCTGATTGGCGGCCAGCACCTTCGTGATCTCGGCCTTCTCCGGCGTGTTGCGAAACACCTTCAAGCCCTGCGGCTTGTCCCAGAGGAACATCTCCAGGATCAGGAAGAAGACGTGCAGTGTGGCGACCAGCGCCACCAGGACATTGGCGATCAGGATCAAGTTGAGCTCCCCCAGCGTCAGCTTTCGGGTGGACGATAGCACGGCCGGCGTGTCAAACGCGATGCATGTTTCGATGCAATGGTGCCACCATGCCCGGGCGATCAACCAAACCGTCTGCAAGCTTCGGCCTCGATCGCCTGACGACGCCGATCGGGATTGCCTTGCTCGTCATCGATGCCGAGGGTGCGCTACGTGCACTGGACTGGGAAGACTATGAGCATCGCATGCGCGAGCTCTTACGCTTGCACTACGGTGCAGTCGGTCTCAGTGATCGGCCTGCGCCTGCATCCATGCGGACGGCGCTGTCCGGTTACTTCGAAGGCGATCTCAGTCAGCTCTCGGCCATCGCATGGCGTATCGCCGGCACGCCGTTCCAGCAGAAGGTCTGGAACGCACTGGCTCACATCCCCGCCGGCACCACGATGAGCTACGGCGCACTCGCCGCAAAGATTGATTCGCCAAAAGCCATTCGTGCCGTCGGTCATGCCAACGGCTCCAATCCGATCAGCGTGGTGCTGCCCTGCCACCGCTTGATCGGCGCGGATGGTTCGCTGGTGAAATATGGCGGCGGGCTCGAGCGCAAGCGCTGGCTGCTGCGGCATGAGGGGGTGGAGGTTTAGTCACCTGTCATTCCGGGGCGCGCGAAGCGCGAGCCCGGAATCCATTTCTCCGCGTCACCGGTGGCTCGATGGATTCCGGGCTCGCCGCTGCGCGGCGCCCCGGAATGACAAGAGAACGGAGGTGCGCGAACGCTCTTCACGCCGCCGGCTGGACGGCCTTGTCGCCGGCCATCACATGGGTCAGCGCGCTCTTGATCGCGGCCTGCCGGGTCGGCGCGCTGATCTGCGCGCCCAGGAGGTCGGTGACGTAGAACACGTCGCGGGCGCGCTCGCCGAAGGTCGCGACATGGGCTGAGGCGATGTTGAGGTTGAGCTTCGAGATCGCGGTGGTCAGCTCGTAGAGCAGGCCGGGCCGGTCGAGGCCGGACACCTCGATCACGGTGTAGCGGTCGGACCATTGGTTGTTGATGGTGACTTCCGGCTCGATCACGAAGGGGCGCGCCTTGCTGCGCACCGTGCGCCGCGCCACCACTTCGGGCAGCCGCAGCTTGCCTTCCAGCACGTCCTCGATCATCTCGCCGATGCGGGTGGCGCGCCGTCCCTCGTCCTCGTCGCGGTCGTATTCGCGCGAGATCGAGATGGTGTCGAGTGCGCGCCCGTCGGTCGTAGTATAGATCTGGGCATCGACGATGTTGGCGCCGGCCGACGCGCAGGCGCCGGCGATGATCGACAGCAGCCAGGGATGGTCGGCCGCGAAGATCGTCAGCTCGGTGACGCCGCGCACCTCGTCGAAACCGACATTGATCGCGAGCTTGTGGCCGGCCTGTTCGCTGGAACGAACGAAGCGGGCGTGCCGAATTTTTCGCGGCAGTTCGACCTTGAGCCAGTAGGCCGGATAGTGCCGGCCGATATAGGCATCGAGTTCCTCCGCCGGCCATTCGGCGAAGGCATTTCGGAATTCGGCGTAGGCGGCGGTGAGGCGCTTGCCTCGGTCGACTTCCGAGAAGCCGCCGGTCAGCACCGGCTCGGTCTCGTAATACAGTGAACGCAAGAGCTGCGCCTTCCAGCCGTTCCACACGCCGGGACCGACGCCGCGGATGTCGGCGGTGGTCAGGATCGTCAGCAGCTTCATCTGCTCGACCGACTGCACCACGGCGGCGAAATTCTCGATGGTCTTGCGGTCGGAGAGGTCGCGCGACTGCGCGACCGTGGACATCGTCAGATGCTCCTCGATCAGCCAGGCGATGAGCTCGGTGTCGGCCGGGCTGAACCCTAGCCGCGGACACAGCCGCCGCGCTACCTTGGCGCCGGCGATCGAGTGGTCCTCCGGCCGGCCCTTGGCGACGTCGTGCAGCAGTGTTGCGATGTAGATCACCGACCGGTGCTCGGGCCGGGATTTGCGCATCAGGTCGCTGGCGAGGGTGAACTCCTCGATGCCACCGCGCTCGATGTCCTGGAGGAAGCCGATGCAGCGGATCAGGTGCTCGTCGACGGTGTAGTGATGATACATGTTGAACTGCATCATCGAGACGATCTTGCCGAAGGCACGGATGAACTGGCCGAGCACGCCGGTCTCGTTCATCCGCCGCAGCACGATCTCGGCGTTGTCGGAGGTCAGGATCTCCATGAACAGCCGGTTGGCCTCGGGATTCTCGCGCATCTGCGCGTTGATCAGGCCGAGCGACCGCGTCACGTCGCGCATCGCATCCGGATGGAAGGCGAGGTTGTTCTTCTGCGCGAGACGGAAGATCCGGATCAGATTGACCGGATCGTGCTTGAACACGTCGGGCGCGGCGACGTTGATACGGTTGTTGTCGACGATGAAGTCGTCGCTGTCGGGGACGCGCCGCTTCGCCGCGGTCGGCCGCAGCCGCGCCATCATCCGGCTCAAGACCGGCGCGGGCTTGGCCTGCTGGTCCTCGAGCTTGGCGCAGAGGATGGCGGTGAGGTTGCCGACTTCCTTGGCGACCAGGAAGTAGTGCTTCATGAAGCGCTCGACGTCCTGCATGCCGGGATGCGAGGTGTAGCCGAGCCGCACCGCGATCTCGCGCTGGAGGTCGAAGGAGAGACGCTCTTCGGCGCGGCCGGAGTAGAAGTGCAGATTGCAACGCACCGACCAGAGGAAATCGGCGCAGCGGCGGAAGCTGCGGTATTCCTGCGCATCGAACACGCCGCGCTCGACCAGCTCGCCGGTGTCGCGGACGCGGTAGACGTATTTGGCGATCCAGAACAGCGTGTGCAGGTCGCGAAGTGCGCCCTTGCCGTCCTTGACGTTGGGCTCGACCAGGTAGCGCGACTGACCGCCGCGGCGATGGCGCTCCTCGCGCTCGGCGAGCTTGGCGGTGACGAATTCGGACGCGGTGCCCTGCACGACTTCCTTGTCGAAGCGCTCGACCAGCTCCTCATAGAGCGGCTTGTCGCCGGTGAGGAAGCGCGTTTCCAGGATCGCGGTGCGGATGGTCATGTCGCCGCGCGCCTGCCGGATCGACTCGTCCACCGATCGCGTGGCGTGGCCGACCTTCAGCCCCATGTCCCAGAGGCAATAGAGAATGGCTTCGGCGACCTGCTCGCCCCAGGCGGTCTGCTTGTAGGGCAGGATGAACAACAGATCGATGTCGGATTCGGGCGCCATCAGGCCCCGGCCGTAGCCGCCGGTCGCGACCACCGCCATGCGCTCGGCGCCGCTCGGGATCGGCGAGCGGTAGAGATGGCGGGTCGCCGCCGAATACAGGATGCGGATGATCTCGTCCTGCACGTGACACAGCCGCTCGGCGCAGCGCCTCCCGTGGCGGTCCTTCAGGAGGATTTCCTGTGCCGCGGCGCGTGCCGCGATCAGCTCGGCCTTGAGCAATTGCGCCATGGCCGTGCGGAATGCGTCCTCGCGCCCCTGGTGCTTTTCGGCAAGCGCATCGACCGCGGCGGTGATCCGCGCAGTGTCGAAACGATCGTCCACCTCGGCCTTGTGCTCAGTCGCAACGCTGTCCATGTCTCACCGGATATAAGAGGTGACAGGCGCTGTCACCCGCCATTCTCTGGCAATAGTCGTTCCATGCTGGAAAGCTCCGGCTTTGGGCAAATCTGTTCTCGGCCGGCGCGCTTTCAAGGGGCGGATTTTCTCGTTGACCTCTAGATATAACTCATTGAAAAACAATGAAGTTTTGGAGGAGGCTGGGCATGACCGGAATTACACGACGCATTCTGTTGGCGGGAGCGGTTGCGCTCGCAATGACCCCCGCGGCCAAGGCGGCCGATCCGCTCAAGGAAATCCGCATCGACTGGGCGACTTACAATCCGGTGTCGATGGTTCTGAAGCAGAAGGGGCTCCTGGAGAAGGAGTTCGCCAAGGACGGCATCACCGTCACCTGGGTGCAGTCCGCCGGCTCCAACAAGGCGCTCGAATTCCTCAATGCCGGCTCGATCGATTTCGGCTCGACCGCGGGTTCGGCGGCGCTGGTCGCCCGCATCAACGGCAACCCGATCAAGTCGATCTATGTCTATTCGCGCCCTGAGTGGACGGCGCTGGTGACATCAAAGGATTCCAAGATTGCCGGCGTCGCAGACCTCAAGGGCAAGCGCGTCGCGGTGACGCGCGGCACCGATCCGCACATCTTCCTGGTGCGCGCGCTGTTAGGGGCGGGCCTCACCGAAAAGGACATCACCCCGGTGCTGCTCCAGCATGCCGACGGCAAGACCGCACTGATCCGCGGCGACGTCGATGCCTGGGCCGGCCTCGATCCGATGATGGCGCAGGCCGAGGTCGAGGAGGGCGCAAAGCTGTTCTACCGCAAGGCCGACGCCAACACTTGGGGCATCCTCAATGTGCGCGAGCAGTTTTTGAAGGACCATCCTGACGCTGCCCGCCGCGTCCTCGCGGTGTATGAGGAGGCGCGCAAATATTCGCTGGCCAATTACGACGAGCTGAAGAAGACCTTCATCGCGGTCACAAAACTCCCCGAGGCCGTCGTCGACAAGCAGCTCAAGGAGCGCACCGAGCTCACCCACAGCCGCATCGGCGCAGCCCAGCGCGAGTCGATCCTCGCCGCCGGCCTCGCTTTGCAGCAGGCGGGCGTCGTCGATGCAAAGGTCGACGTGAAGGCGACGCTCGACGCCCTGATCGACGACCAGGTCCCGCTGCCGACGAACTGATCGGCAGGGAAGAGGCAAGCGCGCACCACACCCCGCCGTCGTCCCGGGGCGCGAAGCGAGCCCGGGACCCATAACCACGGGGAGTGGCTGCCGCGCGCAGGCGGCCACTCCGAGTCCCCGTAACCATGCCTTCCTGTGGTTATGGACCCCGGATCTGCGCTTCGCTTGTCCGGGGCGACAATCGAGATTGCCGCGCGCCCTTGCAATCCCACACAAGACGCGCTTCCTACCGGCCATGATCTCAGACGCGCCAGCCTTGCAACAGACTTCGGAACCGGCCGAGAGCGCTGCTGCGCCCTCGCGCGCCGCGCGTTATGCACGGCCGGTGCTGGGGCTGCTGCTGCCGGTCGCGCTTGCGCTCGGCTGGGAGCTCGTGGTGTGGCTCGGCTGGTCGAACGGACGGCTGGTGCCGCCGCCTTCGCGCGTTTTTGCCACCCTCGCCGAGCTCGCCCGCTCCGGCGAGCTGGTCCGCCACATCACCGCAACGCTGTGGCGCGTCGGGCTCGGCTTCGCCTTCGGTGTGATCGCAGGCACGTTGCTGGGGGCCGTCTCCGGCTACTGGTCGCTGGCGCGCCGGCTGCTCGATCCGACCGTGCAGGCGCTGCGCGCGATTCCGTCGCTCGCCTGGGTGCCGCTGTTCATCCTCTGGCTCGGTATCTTCGAGACCTCGAAGGTCGCGCTGATCGCGGTCGGGGTGTTCTTTCCAGTCTATCTCGGCGTGATGGGCGCGATCCTCTCGGTGGATCGCAAGATCGTGGAGGTCGGCCGGACCTTTCGCCTCTCGGGCTTCGCCATGATCCGCCGCATCCTGCTGCCGGCGGTGCTGCCGGCCTATGTGGTTTCCCTGCGCGTCGGTCTCGGCCTCGGCTGGATGTTCGTGGTCGCGGCCGAGCTGATCGGTGCCTCCGAAGGGCTCGGCTATCTCCTGCTCGACGGCCAGCAGCTCGGCAAGCCCGCGCAGATCCTCGCCGCCATCGTGATCTTCGCCATCCTGGGAAAGCTCACCGATTGGCTGATCGAGGTTGCGGCCGCACCTTTCCTGCGCTGGCAGGATGCCTTCGGGCGCGCGAAGGGAGCTTGAGGCAATGCTGGCGCTCGACCGGGTCAGCAAGACCTATCCCAACGGCGTACAGGCGCTTTCGCGCTTCTCCGCCGACATCAGGCTGGGCGAGATCATCGCCATCATCGGCGGCTCCGGATGTGGCAAGTCCACGCTGCTGCGCGCCATCGCCGGCCTCGATCGCGCCAGCGCTGGCACGGTGACGCTCGACAATGAGGCGATCGTCTCGCCGCATGCCAAGATCGGCATCATCTTCCAGGAGCCGCGGCTGCTGCCCTGGCTCAGCGTCGCCGACAATATCGGCTTCGGCCTTGCCGATTTGTCCGCGGCGCAGCGGCGCGAGAAGGTCGCGCGTGCGCTCGAACGCGTCGGGCTGGCGGAAAAGGCGCAGGCCTGGCCGCGCGAGCTCTCCGGCGGACAGGCGCAGCGGGTTGCGATCGCACGGGCGCTGGTGCCGCAGCCGGAGGTGCTGTTGCTGGACGAGCCGTTCTCCGCGCTCGATGCCTTCACCCGCAGGGATCTCCAGGATCATCTGCTCGACCTCTGGGCGGACACGCGGCCGACGCTCATCCTCGTCACACACGACGTCGACGAGGCCGTGGTGCTGGCCGACCGCGTGCTGGTGATGCGGCCGCGGCCGGGCCGGTTGTTCGACCAGATCGAGATCAATCTCGGCCGCCCACGCGACCGCAATTCGCCGCTGTTCGAGAATTTCAAGCGAAGTGTGCTGACGTCACTCGACCGTTCGCTCGACCGCAATGTGCCCGACCGTGACGCAACCCAGGGTCCCGGTCAGGCCATGTGGTGGTGACAATTTCGCTCTGAACCGGTACATCGAGGGGCAATTTTCCGGGAGAGAACGAAAATGGACGCTGCAGAGCTGCGCCAGATGCAGGCTCCGATCAAGGAGCGCTACAAGACCGATCCCAAGACCGCGCTGATCACGCTGAAGGCCAAGGGCTCCACCGACAGCGAAGGCATCGCCTGCAAGGTCGAGACCGGCCGCGCCATCGCGCTTGCGGGCCTGCATCCGGCGACCGGCGGTTCCGGCCTCGAGCTCTGCTCCGGGGACATGTTGCTTGAGGCGCTCGTCGCCTGTGCCGGGGTCACGTTGAAGTCGGTCGCGACTGCGATCGAGGTGCCGCTCAAGACCGGCAACGTCTATGCCGAGGGCGATCTCGATTTCCGCGGCACGCTCGGCGTCGACAAGGAGACCCCGGTCGGCTTCGCCGAGATCCGTCTGCGCTTCGAGGTCGACACATCGGCGCCGCAGGACAAGCTAGATCTCCTGCTCAAGCTGACCGAGCGCTATTGCGTGGTCTACCAGACCATCAAGAACGGCCCGAAGGTTTCGGTGTCGATGCAGCGGATGTGAGGGGCGAAAGCCGCTACTCCACGGATGGTGTCGTTCCCGCGGAGGCGGGAACCCATAACCCCAGGCCGTCGTGATTTCGCACGGTCGTTGCTCCAGCTCTCAAACCAGTACGGCCTGTGGCTATGGATTCCGGGCTCGCGCTTCGCGCGCCCCGGAATGACAGACAGAATGTCCCCCGATCTCCACTTCCTCCTCTTTCTTCTCCTGCGCATGGCGATCGCGGCGGCGTTCGTCGTGACGGCCTCGATCATCACCGAGCGCGCGGGTCCGGTGATCGGTGCGCTGGTCGCGACCCTGCCGATCTCGGCCGGTCCCTCCTACGTCTTCCTCGCGCTCGACCACGATGCCGCCTTCATCGCGCAGGGCTCGCTGGCGAGCCTTCCGATCAATGCTGCGACGATCTTCATGTGCCTCATTTATGTCGTGCTGGCGCAGCGGCATGGTCTTGCGGCGAGTTGTGGAAGTGCGGTTGCCGTCTGGATCGTGCTTGCCTCGATCATCCGCCAGTTCGACTGGTCGCTCACCGCCGGGCTCGCCGCCAATCTGATCGCCTTCGGCATCTGCATTCCGCTGCTGGCGGGCTATCGCCATGTGAAGATGCCGCTGGTCACGCGGCGCTGGTACGACGTGCCGATGCGGGCTGCACTGGTCGCGACCCTGGTCGCCATCGTGGTCTCGACCTCGGGCTGGGTGGGCCCCCGCATCAGCGGCATCATCGCGCTGTATCCCGTGGTGTTCTCCAGCATCATGGTGATCCTGCATCCGCGCATCGGCGGCGCGCCAACCGCCGCCGTGCTCGCCAACTCCGCCTGGGGCCTGCTCGGATTCGGCACCGCAATCGCCGTCCTGCACGTTGCAGTGGTGTCGTTCGGCTCGGCCGTCGGTCTGTGTCTCGCGCTTGGCACCTGCGTCGCCTGGAATCTGACGCTGTGGGGAATCGGCCGACGCGCGATGCGCAACGCGCGGCAAGGGCCGTGAGACTACGGACACGCGCGACATCGCGTCGCGAAAGAACGTGTCGGAGACTGCGTCTCATGCCGATTGGCAGCGCAGCATCTTCCCAAGCCATTGAATGAGAAACGTCATTTCAAGTCGCAGGGCCGCGGATGGCTTCTCTCGACGCCCGCCGGATCGTTCCCGGTCCTGCTGGTTTCCGACACTTCTATTAGAACTTTGTTCGAGCTTTTACCGTAGGAATGATCCTGCATACCCGCTCCGCTGTCATCGGCGCGAACTCGTCCGAGCTGCATCCGAGTGCAGGGACTCGCGGGAATTGTTATTTGAGTACGGCTGTTTCGCCGCGACGGTCACTTCCCCTACGAGCTGTCTACGTAATTTCGAGATGGAGATTCTTTGATGTTCGGTCGCAAGTCCCAGATTGACGCACAAGCACGGCTCGATGCGATCGGCCGCTCCCAGGCCATGATCGAATTCAATCTGGATGGCACGATTCTCACGGCCAACAAGAACTTTCTCGACGCCCTCGGCTATCGGCTTGACGAGATCCAGGGCAAGCATCATTCCATGTTCTTGCCGGCCGACCAGCGCGACAGCGCCGAGTACAAGGCGTTCTGGGCTGCGTTGAACCGTGGCGAGTGTCAGGCCCGCGAGTTCAAGCGGATCGCGAAGGGCGGCCGCGAAGTCTGGATCGAAGCAGCCTACAATCCGGTGCTCGACGGCAATGGTAAGGCGGTGATGGTCGCCAAGATCGCGACCGACATCACCGCGAAGAAGATGCGGAGCATGACGGATGCGTCGAAGATCGCCGCCATCAGCCGTGCCCAGGCCGTCATCGAATTTAAGCTCGACGGCACCATCGTCACCGCCAACGAGAATTTCTGCAAGACGCTCGGCTATTCGTTGGCCGAGATCGAGGGCAAGCATCATAGCCTGTTCGTGGCCGAGGCCGACCGCAACGGCACGGCCTATCGCGAGTTCTGGGCCGCACTCAACCGCGGCGACTACCAGGCCGGGGAGTTCAAGCGTATCGGCAAGGGTGGCCGCGAGGTCTGGATTCTCGCTTCCTACAATCCGCTGCTCGACGAGACCGGCAAGCCGTACGGTGTCGTCAAGTTCGCGACCGACATCACCGCGGACAAGCTGAAGAACGCCGATCTTGCCGGTCAGATATCGGCGATCGACAAGGCCCAGGCCGTGATCGAATTCAACATGGACGGCACGATCATCGCCGCCAACGCCAACTTCCTCAGCGCGCTCGGCTACTCGATGGCCGAGATCAAGGGCAAGCACCACAGCATGTTCGTCGAGCCCACGGAGCGCGACGGCGCCGCCTATCGCGAGTTCTGGGCCGCGCTCAACCGCGGTCAGTACCAGGCGGCCGAATACAAGCGCATCGGCAAGGGCGGCAAGGCGGTTTACATCCAGGCCTCCTACAACCCGATCCTCGACCTCAACGGCAAGCCGTTCAAGGTCGTGAAATATGCCACCGACACCACGCGGCAGGTGCTGGTCCGCATGGGCAACGAGCGCGTCCGCGGCATGATGGAATCGGTCGCCGCCGGTTCGGAGGAACTGAACGCGTCGGTGCGGGAGATCTCCGAGGCGATGACCAAGTCCCGCGAGACCGCGATGAGCGCGGTGGAGCAGGTCGCCTCAGCCGACGCGCAGGCCCAGCGCCTCACCGAGGCGGCGCAGTCGATGAGCGGCATCGTCGAGATGATCAACAGCATCACCGGCCAGATCAACCTCTTGGCGCTGAACGCCACGATCGAATCGGCCCGGGCCGGCGAAGCCGGCCGCGGCTTTGCGGTGGTCGCCTCCGAAGTGAAGAGCCTCGCCAATCAGGCCAAGCAGGCCACCGACAAGATCGGCCAGGAGATCGGCAGCCTCAACGGCATCTCCGGCGACGTGGTCAGCGCGCTCGGCTCGATCAAGCAGGCGATCAACAATGTCAGCGAATACGTGACATCGACCGCCGCTGCCGTCGAGGAGCAGAGCACGGTGACGAACGAGATGTCGACCAGCATGCAGCGCGCGGCCGCGGAAGCCGCGGCGATCGCGGCGCGGGCGTAGCGCTCAGCGCACGGAAGCGTAGGGTGGGTTAGCGCAGCGTAACCCACCTCTTTAGTTTCTGCGGTGACGGACGTGATGGGTTACGCCTTCGGCTAACCCACCCTACTGCACCTTCACTGCTTCGGCAGCTTGGCCTTCAAGGCATACAGCGCATCCAGCGCCTCGCGTGGCGACATCTCGTCCGGATGCAGCGCCTTCACGGCTTCCATCAAGAGGTCCGCCTCGCTCGGCGGAGCGGCTTCGGCGGCCGCGCGCGAGGGCACGGCGAATAGCGGCAGGTCGTCCACCAGCGCGCGCGCGGTCTGGCCGCGGTCCTGCGCCTCCAGCTTGGAGAGCACCGACTTCGCGCGCGTGATCACGGCCGGCGGCAGGCCGGCGAGCTTGGCCACCTGAATGCCGTAGGAGCGGTCGGCCGAGCCCGGCAGCACCTCGTGCAGGAATACGACATTGCCCTGCCACTCCTTCACCCGCACCGTGGCGTTGAACATCCGCGGCAGCTTGGCCGAGAGCGCGGTCAGTTCGTGATAATGCGTGGCGAATAGCGTGCGGCAGCGATTGCTTTCGTGCAGATGCTCGATCGCGGCCCAGGCGATCGAGAGACCGTCGAAGGTCGCGGTGCCGCGGCCGATCTCGTCGAGGATCACGAGCGAGCGCTCGCCGGCCTGGTTCAGAATCGCCGCGGTCTCGACCATCTCCACCATGAAGGTGGAGCGGCCGCGGGCGAGATCGTCGGCGGCGCCGACGCGCGAGAACAGGCGGTCGATGATGCCGATCCGCGCCCGCGTGGCCGGCACGAAGCTGCCGATCTGGGCAAGAAGGGCGATCAGCGCGTTCTGGCGCAGGAAGGTCGATTTACCGGCCATGTTGGGGCCGGTGAGCAGCCAGAGCTGGCCGGACTTTTGCGCCGGGCTTGGTGAGAGGTCGCAGGCATTGGCGATGAACGGCTCGCCATTGCGCTTCAGGGCCTGCTCCACCACGGGATGGCGGCCGGCCTCGATCGCAAAGCCGAGCGAGTCGTCCACATCCGGTCGCACATAATTGTCGTCGACCGCGAGTTTTGCCAGCGAGGTCGCGACGTCGAGCAAGGCGAAGGCGTGGGCGGCGGCGCGTAGATCGTCGCTGATCGCCATGGCCTTGGCTGACAGCCGCTCGAAAATCTCGAGCTCGAGCCCGAGGGCGCGGTCGCCGGCATTGGCGATCTTGGCTTCGATCTCGCCGAGTTCCGAGGTGGTGAAGCGCACTTGGCCCGCCAGCGTCTGGCGATGGATGAAGGTGGCGTTCAGCGGCGCCGACATCAATTTGTCGCCGTGCTGCGCGGTGACCTCGACGAAATAGCCGAGCACGTTGTTGTGCCGGATCTTCAGGCCTTTCACGGATGTCGTGTCGGCGTAGCGCGCCTGCATCGAGGCCACCACGAGACGCGAGGCATCGCGCAGGTTTCGGGCTTCGTCGAGCGCGGGCTCATAGCCCTGTCGAACGAAGCCGCCGTCGCGCTTGATCAGCGGCAGCTGCTCGTCGAGCGCGCTGGCGAATTCGGATGCGAGCTCGCGCGACGGTCGCTGCAAGGCCGCCATCACCGCCGCGATCTCCTGCGGCGGCTGATCGAGTTCGCCAAGCCGCGCCAGCACCTGGTCGGCGGCGACGATGCCGTCGCGGATGCCTGCGAGGTCGCGTGGGCCGCCGCGTCCGACCGACAGACGCGCCAGTGCGCGCGACATGTCGGGCGCACCGCGCAGGATGCTGCGGATGTCTTCGCGCGCGGCTGAATCGGCGACAAAGGTGCTCACCGCATCGAGCCGGCGCGCGATCGCGGGAGCGTCCGTCAGCGGCGCGGCCAGGCGTTGGGCAAGCAGGCGCGAGCCCGCCGAGGTTACCGTGCAGTCGATCGCATCGAGCAGCGAGCCGCGGCGTTCGCCAGCGAGCGTTCGCGTCAGTTCCAGATTGGCGCGCGTGGCCGGGTCGATCGCCATCGTTGCGCCGGAAGCTTCGCGCGCGGGCGGCGACAGCGGCGGATGCTTGCCGACCTGGGTGCGGTCGACATAGGTGACGGCTGCTGCTGCTGCGGTAGCCTCCAGCCGCGTCAGCTGCGCCAGCCCGTCCATGGTCGCGACGGCAAAGTAGTCGCAGAGGCGCTTCTCGGCGGTGGCGCCGTCGAAGACGTCGCGCGTCAGGGGTGTCACGGCCGGCAGCTCACGCAAGGTCTGTCCGAGCTCGTTGTCGTTATAGAGCGCGTCGGTGACGATGGCCTCGTTCGGGTTGATGCGCGCCAGCGTTGCGGCGAGCTCGCCGCCCGAGCATTCCATCACTGTGAACTCGGCGGTCGAGATGTCGATCCAGGCGAGGCCGAAGCGGTCGCCGCCGGCAGAGGAGCGGGCGCGCGCGATCGCGAGCAGATAATTGTTGGCGCGGGCATCGAGCAGCGTGTCTTCGGTCAGCGTGCCCGGCGTGACCAGCCGCACCACGCCGCGGCGGACCACACTCTTGTTGCCACGCGCCTTCGCGGCAGCGGGATCCTCGGTCTGCTCGCAGACCGCGACGCGGTGCCCGGCCGAGATCAGGCGGTGCAGATAGTCCTCGGAGCGCTCGACCGGCACGCCGCACATCGGGATGTCGGCGCCCTGATGCTTGCCGCGCTTCGTCAGCACGATGCCGAGCGTCCTGGAGGCGATCTCGGCGTCCTCGAAGAACAGCTCGTAGAAGTCACCCATCCTGTAGAACAGCAGTAGGCCCTGATGCGCCGCCTTGATCTCCAGGTACTGTTCCATCATCGGCGTCACGCGCGCGATGGCTTCCGCTGGCGAGGTGGGCGCTTCGTCGGGGGGCGGCACAGGTATCGGCTGTTGTACTGTCATGGGCGGCGCAACCTACAAAATTTCGCCTGAGCGTCCTATTGGTTTGGCTTGGAAGGGCGGGTTTTCCACGCTGTCCGCATGGCGGGATATGGGCGCCACATTCCGGTCGTCATTCCGGGATGCGCCGTCAGGTGCAGGCCCGGAATCCATAACCCCGGCTCGTGGTTATGGATTCTCCGGTGCGCAATTGCGCACCATAGCTCGCGACTTCGTCGCGCCCCGGAATGACGACTGAGTTTCATGGTCATCGGTCGAATGCGCCACCCGCGAAACCGTCAATTGACCTGCTGCGGGCGCCCTCCTAAAACTCCGGCGTCATTGAAGAATTCTGGCCGAACCGCGGCATTCAGGGAGAACAACGATGCGTGACGTCTTTATCTGCGATGCCGTGCGGACCCCGATCGGCCGCTTCGGCGGCTCGCTCGCCAAGGTGCGTGCCGACGATCTTGCCGCTGCCCCGATCAAGGCGCTGATGGCCAAGCACCCCAATCTCGACTGGGCGCAGGTGGACGAAGTCTTCTTCGGCTGTGCCAACCAGGCCGGCGAGGACAACCGAAACGTCGCCCGCATGGCGCTCCTGCTCGCAGGCCTGCCGGATTCGGTTCCCGGCCAGACGCTCAACCGGCTCTGTGCCTCCGGCCTGGATGCGGTCGGTGCGGCCGGCCGCGCCATCCGCTCCGGCGAGATCGAGCTCGCCATTGCCGGCGGCGTCGAATCCATGACGCGTGCGCCGTTCGTGATGGGCAAGGCGCAGGAGGCCTTCTCGCGTTCGGCCGAAATCTTCGACACCACGATCGGCTGGCGTTTCATCAATCCGTTGCTCAAGGCTCAGTATGGCGTCGACGCCATGCCGGAGACCGGCGAGAACGTCGCCGAGGAATTCCAGGTCTCGCGCGCCGACCAGGACGCCTTCGCCATCCGCTCGCAGCAGCGCGCAGGCAAGGCGATCGCGGCGGGCTATTTCGCCGAGGAAATCGTCCCGATCACGATTCCCGGCGGCAAGGCGGGTCCCATCACCGTCGACAAGGATGAGCATCCGCGTCCGGAGACCACGCTCGAAGGTCTGGCAAAACTGAAGCCGATCGTGCGCAATCCGGGCACGGTGACCGCCGGCAATGCTTCCGGCGTCAATGACGGCGCGGCCGCGATGATCCTGGCCTCGGAAGCTGCGGTGAAGAAGCATGGCCTGACGCCGCGCGCGCGCATCCTCGGCCTTGCCTCGGCCGGCGTGCCGCCGCGCATCATGGGCATCGGTCCCGTGCCCGCGACCCGCAAGCTGATGGAGCGGCTCGGCAAGAAGATCAGCGATTTCGACCTGATCGAGCTCAACGAGGCCTTCGCCTCGCAGGGCATTGCCTGCATGCGCCAGCTCGGCGTCGCTGACGATGCGGATTTCGTCAATCCGCATGGCGGCGCCATCGCGCTCGGCCATCCCCTCGGCATGAGCGGCGCGCGCCTCGCGCTCACCGCCGTCCACGGCATGGAGAAGCGCGGCGGCAAGCTCGCGCTCGCCACCATGTGCGTGGGCGTCGGCCAGGGCGTCGCGATCGCGATCGAGAAGCTGAACTGACGGTCCACGCAGTGGACCGTCATCCCGGGGCAGCCCGAAAGGGCTGAACCCGGGATCTCGAGATTCCGGGCCTGGTCCTTCGGACCATCCCGGAATGACAGTGTTGGCGTTACGCGGGTCGCTTCAAGGACCGTCCCATGATCATCGAGCGCGAGCAGGACGTCACGGCCGCGGCACTGGCGGTGATGGAGCGGACTTGCGATCCGCGCATGCGCCAGATCATGATCTCCCTGGTCAAGCATTTGCACGGCTTCGTGCGCGACGTCCGCCTGACCGAGAAGGAGTTTCGCGATGCCACCGCTGTCATCGCCGAGCTCGGCAAGCTGACCACCGACACGCACAACGAAGTGGTCCTGATGGCGGGCTCGCTCGGCGTCTCCCCGCTGGTGTGCCTGCTCAACAATGGCGACCAGGGCAATACCGAAACCGATCAGTCGCTGCTCGGGCCGTTCTGGCGGCTGAACTCGCCGCGGGTCGAGAATGGCGGATCGATCGTCCGCTCCGAGACCCCGGGTGCGCCGCTATTCGTGAACGGCCGCGTCGTGGACAAGGACGGTCGTCCGGTCGTCGGCGCCGAGGTCGATGTCTGGCACGCCTCTCCGGTCGGCCTCTACGAGAACCAGGATCCCGACCAGGCCGACATGAACCTGCGTGGCAAGTTCACGACCGACCAGGATGGGCGCTTCTCCTTCCGTTCGGTGATGATGGTCGGCTATCCCATTCCGACGGGCGGCGTGGTCGGCCGCCTGCTGGAGGCGCAGAGCCGCCATCCTTATCGCCCCGCGCATCTGCATGCCCTGATCTTCAAGCCGGGCTTCAAGGTTCTGATCTCGCAGGTCTACGATCCCAACGATCCCCATATCGACAGCGACGTGCAGTTCGGCGTGACGCAGGCGCTGATCGGCAAGTTCCTGCGCCATGACGCGCCACATCCGACCGAACGCGAGGTTGCGACGCCCTGGTATTCGCTCGACCATGTCTACCGGCTCGAAGTCGGGGAAGCCGTACTGCCGCGTCCGCCGATCAAATAGGGCTCAAACCCGCTTCCCCCAATTAGTTATATCCTATAATGATTGGCGGAAGCGTTGTCCGGCCGGACCACATGGCCGGGGAGGAGTCTGCCCATGACATTCATCTATCCCACTGACAGCAACAAGGCGCATCCGCTGTCGCTGTCGCCCGATTACAAGAGCTCGATCAAGCGTGCGCCGAACAAGCCCTTGATCCCGATGCGCCATACGTTGTCGGAGCTGACAGGCCCGGTCTACGGCCACGAGACCGTCCGCGAAGGCGACAACGACCTCACCACCCAGCACAAGGGCGAGCCGATCGGCGAGCGCATCATCGTGCACGGCCATGTGCGCGACGAGGACGGTCGCGGCGTGCCGAACTCGCTGGTCGAGATCTGGCAGGCTAATTCGTGCGGCCGTTACGTCCATGTCCGCGACCAGCATCCGGCGCCGCTCGATCCGAATTTCACGGGGGCCGGCCGCACCGTGAGCGATGCTGCCGGCTACTACCGCTTCGTCAGCATCAAGCCGGGCGCCTATCCCTGGGGCAATCACCACAATGCCTGGCGTCCCGCGCATATCCATCTGTCGGTGTTCGGCCATTCCTTCGTCACGCGCCTCGTGACGCAGATGTATTTTCCGAACGATCCGCTGTTCCCGTTCGATCCGATCTTCAACTCGGTGCCGGACGAGAAGGCGCGGGCGCGGATGGTCTCCTCGTTCGATCTCGAGAACACCCAGCCCGAATGGGCGCTGTGCTACCGCTTTGACGTCGTGCTGCGCGGCAAGAACGCCACCCCCATGGAGAATCACTAAGTGCAGGATTCTGTGACGCCAGACGGGATCACCCCATCGCAGACGGTCGGCCCGTTCTTCAAATACGGCCTGACGCCGAACGGCGAATACGCCTGGAACGACGCGTTCACCAACTCGACGCTCACGCCAGACGTCACCGGCGAGCGCATCCGCATCGAGGGGCGTGTGTTCGACGGTGACGGAGTTGCCGTGCCAGATTGCATGCTGGAGATCTGGCAGGCGGACGCGCAGGGTCGCTTTGCCGACCCGCAGGACAAGCGTGCGCTGCCGAATGCGAGCTTCCGCGGCTTTGCCCGTTGCGGCACCGACAAGGACGGCAATTACGCGTTCGAGACCATCAAGCCGGGCACGGTGCCGGATCCCGATGGCAAGCCACAGGCGCCGCACATCCTCCTTGCGGTGTTCGGCCGCGGCATGCTGCGGCATCTCTACACCCGGATCTATTTCAGCGACGAGGCCGGCAACGCCGCCGACCCCGTGCTGGCGCTGGTGCCCACCGGGCGCCGCGCCACGCTGACTGCGGTGCGCGAAGCCGGCAAGCCGGTCTACCGGCTGGACCTGCGGCTCCAGGGCGACAACGAGACGGTGTTCTTCGACGTGTGAGGCAATGCGTGCCGGGGAGGCTTGATCCTCGGCACGCATGTCTCATCTGGCGCATCGAAGCCGAGGTTGCCTCCGGCCGAAACGATTCGCACGTGTGTGCGTCAGCCTCGCTGACTCAAATACCGATGGCTTGACGGCAAATTCCCGTAGTTATGCGGAGTTCGCGCGATACAATTTCGGCGCGAAGCAATCCCGTATTTACCGTATTCGTCTAGGGTGGCTGCAGTTTCGACGCCGCCCCGGATTGTTTCATGAAATTTCGTCTGTCCTTGTCCTCTGCGATCATTGCGTTCGGCATCGTTCTCGCCATCGGTTTTGCCGCCGTGGTTTCGACCAGCCTCTATGCCTTGAAAGAGCTCAAGGTCGGCGGTCCGCTCTACTCCGACATCAAGCTCGGCAACGACCTCATCGCGGACATTCTGCCGCCGCCGGAATATGTCATCGAGGCCTATCTCGAGGCGACGCTGGCCATGCGCGAGCCGGACCAGCTGGCGGCCCACGGCGAACGTCTGGTCCAGCTCCGCAAGGACTACGACGAGCGCAAGGCGTTCTGGGTCACCTCCAGCCTCTCGGCCGACCTGAAAACGGCGCTGGTGTCCAAGTCCGACGCCGAGGTGCAGAAGTTCTGGAAGGCGTCCGACCAGCTCCTGCCGGCGCTCAAGGCCAAGGACGCCGCTGCGTCCGAGCGCATCTATGCGCAGCTGAAGGACGCCTACACCGCGCATCGCGCCGTGATCGACAGCATCGTCGAGAACGCCAACAAGCAGAATGCCGCCATGGAAAAGCTGGCGGCGGACCGCGACAGCTCGATGCTTTATATCCTCCTCGGCGTCTCCGCCGCTGTCCTGGCTTTCGTTGCTGCGGGCCTGCTCGGCGTCGCCCTCGGCGTGGTGCGCCCGATCGTGCGCATGACTGATACGATGCAGAAGCTTGCGACCGGCGATCTCGCCGCCGACATTCCTTTCGCTGACCGAAAGGACGAGGTCGGCTCGATGGCGGGGGCGCTTGTGGTGTTCAAGCAGGCGGCGGTCGAGAATTCCCGCCTGCGCGAGGAGCAGTTGCGGCAGGAGCAGGAGGCGGCGCTCGCCAAGCGCTCCGCCCTGCACCAGATGGCCGAGACCGTCGAGCGCGAGACCGGCCGATCGGTCGACACCGCCGGCGCAGCGACGCAAGGCGTCGAGCGGGCGGCGTCCAGCCTGTCGGAGATCGCGAAGTCGCTCTCCGCACAGTCGCAGGCGGTCGCGGCGGCCTCCACCCAGGCCCTCGGCAGCTCGCAGACCGTCTCGGCCGCGGCCGAAGAGCTCAGCGCCTCGATCCGCGAGATCGCAAGCCAGGTCGTGCGGACCAGCACCGTCACAAAATCGGCTGTCGCCGGCCGCGAGCAGGCGCGTTCGACCATCCAGGCACTGGCCGGATCGGTGAAGAAGATCGCCGAGGTCTCCGACCTCATCGGCGGCATCGCCGGCCAGACCAACCTTCTGGCGCTCAACGCCACGATCGAGGCCGCCCGTGCGGGCGAGGCCGGCCGCGGCTTCGCCGTGGTCGCCGCCGAAGTGAAGTCCCTGTCCGACCAGACCGCCAAATCCACCGAGGAGATCACGCGGCTGATCACCGAGATTCAGGCCTCGACGCAGGCCGCGGTCGATGCGGTCGAGACCATGGGAGGCCACATCGTCGAGATCGACGGCGTGGCGACCTCGGTTGCCGCCGCAATGGAGGAGCAGGACGCCGCGACGCGGGAGATCACGCGGTCGATTTCCGAATCGGCGTCGGCGGCGAAGGAGGTCTCGGCCAAGATCGGCAATGTCAGCCGCGACGCCGCTTCCGTGAACGAGCGCGCCGCCGAGGTCAGGCAGGCGATCGCCGGCATGGCTGCCAATCTCGAACAGCTCCGGTCGGTCGTGGTGCGGACCGTGCGCGACTCGACCGAGGCGGCTTGAGCGCGGCATCGGACCGGCGGCTGGTGCGTGGGGTCATGATCGTGCAGTATGGCGCGGGACAGGGGCATCGTGAATTTCATGACACCTCCACAACTGCCTGATGTCGTTGAGCCCGCCCGACTGACGGCGGCACTGCGCAGGGGCGGCGTGCTGGATGCCGGCGCCGTGCGCGAGGTGAAGGTGCTGCATCAGCGCGACACCGTCGTGTCACATATCGTGCGTCTCGGCCTGCGCTATGTCGGCGAATCCGGCGGCGCGCCGCAGACACTGATCCTGAAGACGCCGCATGCCGATTTTGCCAAGACGCTCGCGCATGGTGGCCGGCACGAAGTGGCCTTCTATGCGAAACTTGCACCGAATATGCCGCCGGGGCTGGTGCCGCGTTGCTTTGACGGACAGTTCGATGAGGAAAATGTCAGTTGGCATCTGCTGCTCGAGGATCTCACCGATAGCCATGATGTCGCGGCCCAGTGGCCCCTGCCGCCGTCTCGCGAACAGGCGCTGGCGATCGTCACGACGCTCGCGAGCTGGCACGCGGCATGGTGGGACCACCCAAGTCTCGGCGACACCGTCGGCAGTTGGATGAGCGCCGATGATACGTCAAGGTTGATGGAGACCTTTGCTGGCCACTATGATCGTTTTGCCGATCTTCTCGGCGACCGCCTGAGCGAAGAACGACGCATCCTCTATCGACGGTTCATTGAGCAGTCGGATCGTTTGCTTGAGCGCTATCATTCCCATCGACATCTCTCTATTGCCCACGGCGATGCCCATACTTGGAATTTCCTCCTGCCGCGCGCGGACATCGCCGACACCGTGCGCATTTTCGACTTCGACCAGTGGCGCATCAACGTGCCGACCCACGATCTCGCCTACATGATGGCGACGCAATGGTATCCGGAGCGTAGGCAGACGCTCGAGCGCCTGCTGCTCAACCGTTATCATGAGACCCTGATCTCGCACGGCGTCAGCGGCTACACGCGCGGCGCACTTGACCAGGACTATCGCCGATCGGTGCTCTGGCACATCACCAAGCCGGTCTGGCAATGGAGCATCAACCTTCCGCCGCTGATCTGGTGGAACAATCTGGAGCGGATATTTGCGGCCGTGGATGATCTGGGCTGCGAGGAGTTGTTGTAGGGGTCGCGCCGCATATTCAGTGTCGTCCCTGCGAACGCAGGGACCCATAACCACAGGGAGACGTTTGGCGCGAGACTGGTAATTCAGAGTCTTCGCCAAACTACTCCCTGTGATTATGGATCCCGGATCTGCGCTCCGCTTCGCTGCGCTTGTCCGGGATGACAGTGGAGATTGGTGGTCGACCGCGTCCTACTCCAACACCGCATGTTCCGGTCCGGCCGCCTGCTTGCGCAGCGTGGCCTTGGTCGAGCCGATCAGCAAGGCGAGCGGGATGGTGCAGAGGATGAAGAACATCACCAGCTGATAGTCGTAGGCGAAGGCGATGATCTGCGCCTGCACGCTGACCATCCTGTCGGCCATGGCGCGGCCGGCGTCGGTGGACAGGTTGATCATGCCGCTGACGCTGGGCATCTGGAGCGCGTGGTTGAACGGGTTGATGTGCTCGGACAGGATCGCATAGGTCCGCCGCGTCCCCTGCGTCAATTGGGCGATGACGACGGAAATGCCGACCGAGCTCGCGACGTTGCGCATCAGGGTCAGCATCGCGGTGCCGTCAGTGCGCAGATCGTTCGACAGCGTCAGGAACGCCACGGTCGAGAGCGGCACGAAGACGAGGCCGAAGCCGAAGCCCTGGACGACGCTGACGGTGACGATCTCCGGCACCTGGGTCAAATCGGTCCAGCCGGTCATCTGGAACAGCGAGCCCGCGGTCAGCGTCAGGCCGGCGATGATCAGCGTGCGCGCCTCGAAATAGCGCATCATGCGGCCGACCAGCATCATCGCGAAGAAGGTGCCGAAGCCGCGGCTCGCCAGCAAGAGGCCGGCGGTGATGATGGGATAGCCGATCACGTTCTGCATATAGGGTGAAGCCAGCGCCATGGTCGAGAACAGCACGAGCCCCATCACGATCATGAACACGCAACCGGTGACGAAGTTGCGATCCCGAAACAGCGCGAACCGGATGAACGGCGTTGAGGTCGTGAAGGAGTGCGCGAGGAAGAAATAGAAGGCGACGGCCGAAACGATGAACTCCGCGAGGATCTCATTGGATTCCAGCCAGCCCAGCTGCTCGCCGCGGTCGAGCGCGAGCTGAAGCGAGCCGATCGCGACCGCCAGCGCGGCGAAGCCGAACCAGTCGAATCTGAGGCTGAGATTCTTGTCCGTCTCGTCCATGAAGACGATCAGCCCGAGCACGGTGATGAAGCCGAACGGCAGGTTGACGAAGAACACCCAGTGCCAGGAATAAGTCTCGGTCAGCCAGGCGCCAAGTGATGGACCCATGATCGGACCCATCATCACGCCCATGCCCCAGATCGACATCGCCTTGGCGCGTTCCTGGAGCGTGTAATAGTCGAGCATCACCGATTGCGACAGTGGCACCAGGGCGGCGCCGAACACACCTTGCAGCAGGCGGAACAGCACCATCTGGTTGATGTCCTGGGCGAGGCCGCACAGCACCGAGGCCATGGTGAAGCCGGCCGAGCAGATGATGAAGATGCGCTTGCGGCCGAAGCGGTTGGCGATCCAGCCGACCGGCGCCGTCATGATCGCAGCGGCGACGATGTAGGAGGTCAGCACCCAGTTGATCTGGTCCTGCGAGGCCGACAGCGTGCCCTGCATGTAGGGCAGGGCGACGTTGGCGATGGTGGTGTCCAGCGCCTGCATGATGGTCGCGGTCATGGCGCAGATCGTCACCATGTTCCGGCGCAGGCCGGGGACCATCAGGCTGGCATTGGGACCGGACATCGGATCAGTCCTTGCGTTCAGTCTTTATCCTGGCTCGCTGTCGCCGACAGGCCGAGCAGGCCGGCGAGCGAGCGCTGATGGCCGGTGTCGATGGTGGCGTAGACGCTCATGCCGGCCTTCAGCTTCCGCACATATTTGTCGGTCTCGTCGAAATAGATGCGGATCGGCACGCGCTGCACCACCTTGACGAAATTGCCGGTAGCGTTCTGCGGCGGCAGGATCGCGAATTGCGCGCCGGTGCCGGGCGAAAGCGAGCCGATCTTGCCCTTGAAGACGTGGTTCGGGAACGCGTCGACCTCGAGCGTGACGGGCTGTCCTTCGGTGACGTGGGTGAGGTCGCTCTCCTTCGGATTGGCGTCGACCCAGGGGTGGGCGACGTCGATGATGGAAAACACCGGCGTGCCGGCGGCGACATAGCGGCCGAGCTGGATTTGCTCGACCTGCGTCGCCACGCCGTCCATCGGCGCGCGCAGCACGGTGTGGTCGAGGTTCCGCTGGGCATCGTCCAGCTTGGCCTTCGCCTGGGCGTAGGATGGGAATTGCTCCAGCGGCAATTCGGGGTCGCCGAGCAGCTGCGTCTTGGCGTTGGAGAGCTGTTGCTTGATGTATTGCGCCTGCGCGCCGGCGGTGACCAGCGCATTCGAGGCATTGTCGAGATCGAGCTGCGAGCCGTAATTGTTCTTCACCAGCGCCTGCTTGCGCTCGACGTCGCGCTGCTTCAAATCGATGCCTTGCTGGGCAAGGCCCAGCATGTCGCCATAGATCTTGATGTTGGCGACGAGGTTGTCGTAAGTCGTGCGGGCCTGCGCGAGCTGCGCCTTGGCTTCGTCCACCGCGTGGCGAAACGGAGCGGGGTCGATCTCGAACAGCTCGTCGCCCTGCTTGACGGACTGGCCTTCCTTCACGACGACCTTCTGGATCTTGCCGGAGATGTCGGGCGTCACCAGCACCTTCTGCGCGCCGACATAGGCGTCGTCGGTGCCGACATAGCGGCCGCCATGCAGGTAGAAAGTGATGCCGCCGATGGCGGCGATGACAGGCAGCACGACCAGGAGCAGGAAGCGGCGGTAACGCCGCAGGCCGGCTACCAGGCGGCGGCGCGGATCGGTGCCGGCCTTCTTGGTGGGCTTGCCGCTGTCGGTCTTCTGCTCGGGCTGGAACTTGAGGACTTGGTCAGCCATAGCGCTGCTCCTTACGCGCCTGTTCCGCGCCGCTGGTCTGGATCGCGGTACGCACGTTTTCCTTGATGGTTTCGAGCTGGGCCAGGAGGCGATGGGCGTCCGCCGGCGTGATGCCGTCGAGCGCGTTGGCGGTGAGCTCGGACTTCAGCCCGCTCATCCGGCCCAGCAATTGCCGGCCAGCCTTCTTCAGATACAGGCGCTTGACGCGGCGGTCTGAAGGATCGTTGCGGCGCTCGATCCAGTCGCTGTCGCAGAGCTTGTCGATCAGGCGGGTCAGCGTGATCGGCTGCATCTCGAGCAGTTCCGCGAGTTCCGACTGCTTCATGCCCTCGCTGCGCTCGACCTTGGCCAGCACCGCCCATTGCGCCCGGGTGATGCCGAACCGCGATGCCTCCTTGTCGGCATAGACGCGCAAGAGGCGATAAAGCTCACCGAGCGTGAACAGGAAGTTCTGGTCGACGGACCCGCGGGTCATAAGCTTGGTCTCCAATAAGCTTGGAATATAATAAGCAAGCTTATGATTATTCCATGGCGGATTATCAGGATGCTGTCCCGCAGCGCGAGCATGGCTGGCAGCCGGTCGCAGGGTCGTGCTTTGGGTTCCCGGGCTCAAATGCTAGAACGTGGCCGCATGACCCTCGCAAAGCCGGCATTTCCCGCGCCTGACCACGATCACGGCCGCTGCACCGCGGATGCTCTGGCGCATGCCGAGGAGGTCTGCAAGCAGCGCGCTCAGAAATTAACGCCGATACGCCGTCAGGTGCTGGGGGCCTTGCTCTCCAGCCACCGCCCGCTCGGCGCCTATGAGGTGATCGACGAGCTTGCCAAATCGATATCGCGGCCGGCGCCGATCACGGTCTATCGCGCGCTCGATTTCCTGATGGCCAACGGCCTCGTGCACCGCATTGAAAGCCGCAATGCCTACCTCGCCTGTGCCGCCCACGACCACGACGCGACCTCGGCGGTGGCGTTCCTGATCTGCGAGCGCTGCGGCCTGGTCGGAGAGATCCCGTCGGCATCCTTCGCCGGGGATCTCAATGCTGCGGCGCGCAGCTCGGGCTTTGCGCCTAAATTGTCCGTGGTGGAGATCACGGGCGTCTGCACCCATTGTCAAAAAGCTGCATAGAGCAACAACGGCGCAAAGCCGGTAATCGGGAAGAGATGTCCTCGCCACAAGCCAACTATTCCGCCGCACGTCCCCTCAGTGCCGGCGCCATCGCCCTGATGCTCATGCTGTGCCTGACCTGGGGGTTCAACCAGATCGCGGTGAAGCTGGTGCTGCCTGACATTCCGCCGATGCTGCAGGCCACGATCCGCTCGGCGGGCGCGCTGCCGGTGCTGTTCCTCATCGGCACGCTTCGCGGCGTCAAATTCTTCGAGAACGATGGCACGTGGAAGCCGGGCCTGATTGCCGGGCTGATGTTCGGCATCGAATTCGTGCTGATCTTCCAGGGGCTGCGTCTCACCTCAGCCTCGCGCGCGGTGGTGTTCCTCTACACCGCGCCGTTCTTCGTCGCGCTCGGCTCTTATCAGGTGCTCGGCGAACGGCTTGGCGCCTCGCAATGGCTGGGCCTCGCCATCAGCTTTGCCGGCGTCGCCCTCGCGATTGGCGTGCCGCAGCCCAATGTCGATTCGCATGTCCTGCTCGGCGACCTCATGATCGTCGGTGGCGCCGCGCTGTGGGCGGCGACGACACTGGTCGCCAAGGGCACAAGGTTGCGGTTCGCCGCGCCCGAGAAGGCGCTGGGTTATCAGGTGGCGATCTCGATCCCGATCCTGGGACTGGCGGCATGGCTGTTCGGCGAGACCATCACGCATACCCCGGCGCCGCTGTCGCTCGGCCTGATGGCCTTTCAGGCGATCTGGGTGGTTGGAACCACGTTCACGCTTTGGTTCGCGCTGGTGAAGGCCTATTCGGCCAGCAAATTGTCGGCTTTTACCTTCATCACCCCTTTGTTTGGCGTCGTCGGTAGCTATTTCATCATGCACGACACGCTAAGCTTGGCGTTCGGGGCGGCTGCCGTCCTTGTAATTGCTGGGCTTTTTCTGGTTAACCGTCCCAGCCAAGTCGCTGCGGCGCCGCGCGATGCATTGCTGAACGTCACCAAAACCTGATATTTGGACCCCATGAACAAGCCCGAAACCACCATCGATTCCGACATCGCGGGGCCAGCGCCGCGCCATCACACCACCCAGGTCAAGGTCGGCGACGTCGCCGTCGGCGGCGGTGCGCCGATCGTCGTGCAGTCGATGACCAACACCGACACCGCCGACATCGACGGTACCATTGCCCAGGTCGCGGCGCTCGCGCGCGCCGGCTCCGAAATGGTCCGCATCACCGTGGACCGGGAGGAAGCCGCGGCCGCCGTGCCGCACATTCGCGACGGCCTCGCCAAGCGCGGCATCACCACGCCGTTGATCGGCGACTTCCACTATATCGGCCACAAGCTGCTCGCGGCCTATCCGGCCTGCGCCGAGGCGCTCGCCAAGTACCGCATCAATCCCGGCAATGTCGGCTTCAAGGACAAGCGCGACACCCAGTTCGCCGACATCATCGAGATCGCCAACAAGAACAGCAAGCCGGTGCGCATCGGCGCCAATTGGGGCTCGCTCGATCAGGAGCTGCTGACCAAGCTGATGGACGAGAACGCCGCCTCGGCCAATCCGCGCGACGTGCGCGCGGTGACGCGCGAAGCCATGGTGCAGTCCGCGCTGCTCTCGGCCGCGCGCGCCGAAGAGCTCGGCATGCCCAAGAACCGCATCATCCTCTCCGCAAAGGTCTCGGCGGTGCAGGATCTGATCGCGGTCTATCAGGACCTCGCCAGCCGCTCCGATTATGCCATCCATCTCGGCCTCACCGAAGCCGGCATGGGCTCGAAGGGCATCGTGGCGTCCTCGGCCGCGCTCGGCATCCTCTTGCAGCAGGGCATCGGCGACACCATCCGCATCTCGCTGACGCCGGAGCCCGGCGGCGATCGCACCCGCGAGGTGCAGGTCGGCCAGGAGCTGCTGCAGACCATGGGCTTCCGCACCTTCGTGCCGCTGGTCGCGGCGTGCCCCGGCTGCGGCCGCACCACCTCGACCACGTTCCAGGAACTGGCGCGCTCGATCCAGGATTTCATCCGCGACGAGATGCCGACCTGGAAGACGAAATATCCCGGCGTCGAAGAACTCAACGTCGCGGTGATGGGCTGCATCGTCAACGGCCCCGGCGAATCCAAGCACGCGAATATCGGCATCTCGCTGCCGGGCACCGGCGAAGCGCCCGCCGCGCCGGTTTTCGTCGACGGCAAGAAGTTCCGCACCCTGCGCGGGCCGACCATCTCCGCCGACTTCAAGGCGCTGGTGATCGACTACATCGAGCAGCGTTACGGCCAGGGCGCCAAGGTGCCGGTGACCGCGGCGGAGTGATTTCACTCCGCTAGCGCTCCACACTCCGCTGTCGTCCCTGCGAAAGCAGGGACCCATAACCACAGGGAGTGGTTTGGCGAAGACTCGGAGTTACCAATTTCGCGTCAAACCCCTCCCTGTGGCTATGGGTCCCGGATCTGCGCTTGCGCTTGTCCGGGACGACGAACTGAGTGTGCGGTGCAGATTGCACATCCCTCACCGCGCGCTACGATGGCTCCCAATCAAGAATGATCGGGAGACACGCCATGAGCTCACTCGCCGGCAAGCAGGGCCCGCGCTATCGCCACACGGCCGATGACGGCGCGCCCTATGAGACCATCGCGGTCGAGAAGCTCACCCCCATCATCGGCGCGGAAATATCGGGCGTGGACATCGGCAGGCTCGTCTCCGACGACGCGCGCTCCAACCAGCAGATGGACGAGATCCACCGCGCGCTCGCCGAAAACCTCGTCATCTTCTTCCGTGACCAGCAAATCACGCCGAAGCAGCATCTCGCCTTCGGCCGCAAGTTCGGCGAGCTGCATTTCCATCCCGCCGCGCCGCATGAGGACGAAGACCCGGCGCTGATGAAGATCTACGCCGACAAGAACTCGCCGCGCGCCAACGGCGAGGGCTGGCACTCCGACGTGTCCTGCGATCTCGAACCGCCGATGGGTTCGATCCTCTACATCAAGCAGTGCCCGCCGCGCGGCGGCGACACGCTGTTCGCCAACATGTACGCCGCCTATGAGGCGCTGTCCGACCGCATGAAGGCCTATCTCGATGGCCTCACCGCGCTGCATGACGGCGAGCCGATCTATCGCGGGCTCTATGCGAACTATGGCGTCGCCGACCGTCCGTCCTATCCGAGCGCCGAGCATCCCGTTGTGCGGACGCATCCCGTCACGGCCAAGAAGGCGCTTTACGTCAACCGCGGCTTCACCCGCCACATCAACGGTATCCCGCGGGACGAGAGCGACGCGATGCTCGCCTATCTCTACCAGCACGCCGAGAACCCGCTGTTCCAGTGCCGCTTCCGCTGGACCGAGAACGCCATCGCCTTCTGGGACAACCGCTGCACCCAGCACCGCGCGATGTGGGACTACTGGCCCCACACGCGCTCGGGTACGCGGGTGACGGTGAAGGGGGAGCGGCCGGTTTAAGGAGACGGTGCCGTAGGGTGGGCAAAGCGAAGCGTGCCCACCATCTCGCCGCACACGTGACAGGATGGTGGGCACGGCGCGCGAAGAGCGCGCCTTTGCCCACCCTACGAGAGCCCGTTCTTGCGTTGACGTCCTCCCGTGTCCGCGCCAATCTTCCTAAAAACAAATCGGGAGGATCTTCCATGCTTCGCGCAGAGGACAATAAATTCCTGACCGAGGCCGGCCCCGGAACGGGCATGGGCGAATTGCTGCGCCGCTTCTGGATTCCCGTCTTGCTGTCAGAAGAGCTTCCCGAGCCCGATGGCGAGCCGAAGAAGATCGTCGTCCTCGGCGAGGAACTGCTCGCCTTCCGCGACACGCGCGGCGTCGTCGGTGTCATCGACCAGTATTGCCCGCATCGCGGCGCCAATCTCTGGCTCGGGCGCAACGAAGAGTGCGGCATCCGCTGCGTCTATCACGGCTGGAAATTCGACACCGACGGCCGCTGCCTGGACATGCCGACCTCCTACCCCGACCTCAACGCCAAGGACCTGATCCGCATCAAATCCTATCCGGTGCGTGAATGGGGCGAGATGGTCTGGGCCTATATGGGGCCGCTCGAGGCCACACCCGAATTGCCTGATCTCGAAATGGCACTGCTGCCGGCCTCGCACCGCTACGTCAGCAAGAAATGGCAGGACTGCAACTGGGTGCAGGCGCTGGAAGGCTCGATCGACACTGCGCATTTCACCTTTGCCCATCTCTCCTTCGACAAGGAGGAGAACGAGATCCTGGACATCAAGAAGCACTTTGTGAATCCGATCGCGCGGATGGCGAGCGATCACATGCGCTGGATCGCGGAAGACCCGCGTCCGGTGATCAAGATCAGCCCGCACGACGCCGGACTGACCATTGCCGGCGGCCGGCTCACCGGCGGCGACAGCATCTACTGGCGCATTGCGCAATTCCTGATGCCGTTCCACGCCTACGCGCCGAGCGCGATGCCGGGCGAGAGCATTTTTGGCCAGACCTTCGTGCCTGTCACCGACACCAATTGCTGGATCTACACCTATGCCTGGAATCCGGAGCGCCCCCTGACGCAAGCAGAGCGCGACGCCTACGACCGCGGCAACGGCGTGATCGCGGAGGTCGACGACCATTACGTGCCGCTGCGCCATAAGGGGAACGACTATCTGATTGACCGCAAGCTCCAGAAGACCCGGAGCTACACCGGCATCAAGGGTGTCTCCGAGCAGGACGCCGCCGTGCAGGACAGCCAAGGGCCGATCGCCGACCGGACCCGCGAGCATCTCGGGCCGACCGATCTCGGCATCATGCATTTTCGCAAGACCGTGATGGATCTGGCGCGGGCGCTGCAGCAGGGTGAGCCGCCTCCGCAGGCGGCGCATCAGGATCGCTATGCGGTGCGCTCGGGCGCCTGCGTCACCAGCAAGTCGAAGGATCTGCCCGCGGTCATGCTCGAACGATTCGGCGATGTCGCGGGCTTCGTCGGCCGGCCACGCATCGCGGCAGCGGAGTAGGATTTGTCGTCAGGGCGGGACATCGTCGCAATTCTCCTGGTGTCGCTGGTCGCGCTATTGCTTCCATCGATCGATGCGGGTCTGGCCGCCCCGGCCCGAAAGGTCGCGAAAGCGAGGCCCAGGCCTTCGCCCGCGCCAGCCAAATGTGAGATGCCGAAATTCCGGATCGTCGTGGATGTCGGGCATACGCCGGACTCCTACGGCGCACTGAGCGCGCGCAACGATCCGGAGTTCGGCTTCAACTTCCGTCTCGCAAGACTCATCACGGCGAAACTCAAGTCCGAAGGCTTTGCCGCAACACGCCTGCTCGTCACGGACGGCAAGGCTCGGCCCAGCCTGTTCAAACGTGTCGGCAGCGCCAATGGGTCGCGCGCCGATCTTTTCCTGTCGATCCATCACGATTCGGTGCCGGACAAGCTGCTCGAGACCTGGGAATTCGATGGCGCGAAGAGCTATTTCAGCGATCGCTTTTCGGGCCACTCGCTGTTCGTGTCGCAGCAGAATTCGCACTTCGCCACCAGCCTGGTGCTGGCCCGGATGATCGGCAGACAGTTGAAGGAGCAAGGCCTGCACTATGCCAGCCAATACACTTTGCCGCTGATGGGCCGTTACCGGCGCCAGTTGCTCGACAAGGATTTCGGCGTCTACCGCTATGACGGGCTCGTCGTCCTCTCGCGGACCAGCAGTGCCGCAGTGCTGCTCGAGGCCGGCTCCATCATCAACCGCGACGAGGAAATGGCGATGAACGCACCCGAGCGGCATGAGACGATTGCGGCGGCCGTGGCGTCGGCCATAGTGGAGTTTTGCGCGAGGCGGTAGTTGCTCCCGCCGTCATTGCGAGCGCAGCGAAGCAATCCAGAGTCTTTCCGTGGAGGCAGTCTGGATTGCTTCGTCGCAACGGCTCCTCGCAATGACTGGCCGCGCCTACAGCGGCGTCCGCCGATACTCCCGGTTCGCCAGGCTGGCTTCCTCCAGATCCAGATCGCGCTCGATCCGCCGCCGCGTCTCGTCGGTGATCTGGCCGTCGCGCAGGAGATCGTGGATGAATTTTCGTTCGGCGGCGATCAGGTCGCGGGTCAGCGCGGTGCCGGCGGCGGAGACGTCGTGGTGGGTGGGATCGAGTGAATCAGGCAGCTGGTTGACACGGATGTCGTGGCGGGCGCGCAGCAGCCGCATGACCTCGTCGGAAACGTCCTTCTGCTCGGTGAGCGCGTCGAGTGATTTCAGTGCTGCATCGAGCGCCTGGCGGCGTGCGGCGATCTCGGCCTCGTGCTCGGCGGCATGCTCGTTGCGGCCGGCCTCGGCGACGCCGAGCCACCGCACTACTGGTGGCAGCGTCAGCCCGACGCCGATCAGTGTGACGAAGATGACGCCGAAGGCCACGAACAGGATCAGGTCGCGATACGGAAATGCATCGCCATCAGGCAGCGTGAACGGCAGTGCCAGCGCGGCCGCCAGCGACACCGCGCCGCGCACGCCGGTGAAGGCGAGCACGAACGGCCATTGCCAGGGCGGCGACGGATCGCGCTCGCGCAACGATCTGCTGAGCATCCGCGGCAGATAGGTTGCGGGATAGAGCCAGGCGAAGCGCGCGACGACGACGATCACGAGGACCACGGCAGTCGCGATCAGGATGTCGTCGAGCGGGAACGCCTTCGATTTCTCGTAGAGCGCGCGCATCTGGAATCCGGTGAGCAGGAACAGCACGCCCTCGATCAGGTAGATCACGAGGTCCCAGAAGAAGATGCCCTGCAGGCGCGTTGCCGACGAGATCAGCAGCGGGCCGTTCCAGCTCACATAGAGACCGCAGGCCACCGTCGCGATCACCCCGGAGCCGCCGATATGCTCGGGCAGCCAGTAGGACACGTAGGGGGTGATCAGCGACAGCGTCAGCTCGACCTGCGGATCCCCGGACCATTTGCGGAAGCGAAGGGAGAGCCAGCCGACGCCGATGCCGAAGGCGATCTCGCTGGCGACGATGAGGAGGAATTCGCCGGCGGCGAGCGGCAGCGAGAAATGCCCGACCATGATGGCGGCCAGCGCGAAGCGGTAGAGGATCAGCGCTGTGGCATCATTGGCAAGCCCCTCACCCTCGAGGATGACCAGGAGCCGCCGCGGCATGTTGAGCCGGCGCGCGATCGCGAGCGGCGCCACCACGTCGGGCGGCGCGACGATGGCGCCGAGCAGGAAGCCGATGGTCCAGGGCAGGCCGATCATATAGTGCGTGGCGGCCGCCACCATCGCTGCGGTGAAGATCACGGCTCCGACCGCGAGCAGCACGATGGGACGCAAATTGTTCTTGAACTCACGCCAGCTCATGGCAACGCTCGCCGAGTAGATCAGCGGCGGCAGCACCATCAGCAGCACCAATTCCGGCGGCAATTCCACCGGGGGCATGCCCGGCACGAAGGCGAGGCCGACGCCCGCCAGCATCAGCAGGATGGCGGGGGCGACGTTGAAGCGGCGTGCGGCCAGCGCCACGCCGGCCAGTACGGCGAGCAGGATGAGAAAGGTCTGAAACTTCGCTTCCATGATGGTCTGTCTTGACCCGGAAGCGGCTGCAACGTCAATGCGCGTGGCTTACGCCGAGCCGCTCGGCCACCATCCGCCCGATGCGTGCAAAGGCGGCTTCGATCTGCGCCGCATTCGGTGTGCCGCCCTGGGTATAGGCCGCGATCAGGATCGGCGTCCCGGGCTTATTGTCGAACTTGGGCCAGACCACCGCGATATCGCCCGAGGCGTCCTTGCCGTTGTTGCCGGTCTTGTCGCCGATGGTCCAGCCCGCGGGCAGGCCGCCGCGCAACCGGTTCGCGCCGGTCTTGCAGTTCACCATCCAGTCGGTGAGCAGGGCACGCGAGGCCGGCGACAGCGCCTCGCCCACCACCAGGCGCCGCAAATTTCCCGCCATCGCTGCCGGCGTCGTGGTGTCGTGGGGATCGCCCGGCGGCGAGCGGTTGAGCTCGGGTTCGTTGTGGTCGAGCCGGGAGGTGGTATCGCCGAGCGATCGCCAGAAGGCGGTGAGGGTGGCGGGGCCGCCGATCCGCGCCAGCAGCAGATTTGCGCAGGTATTGTCGCTGAGCTCGACGATCGCCTTGCACATGTCGCTGACCGACATCGCGCCGGCCGCAAGATTCTGTTTGGCGGCCGGCGCGTAGTCCAAGAGGTCAGGCTTGCCGTAAGCGATCATGGCCGCAAGCTGCTCCTCGCCGCGGTCGACCCGGGCCAGCACGCAAGCCGCAAGCGAGGCCTTGAAGGTCGAGCACATGACGAAGCGCTCGTCGGCGCGCCATGCGAGTTTTTTTCCGGTCGCAAGGTTCTCTGCATAGACCCCGATCCGTCCACCGCTGTCGCGCTCATAGGTTTCGAGCTCAGGCAGGGCCTCAGCGGCCAACGCGGGAGAGGCGGCGATCCAGCACAGCGAGGCGAGCAGGGAACGACGATCGAGATGCATGGGGAGCTTTCGGGAGAAGAGATGGAAGAGATTACGCACGCTTCATCCGCGCCGTCATTGCAAGCGCAGCGAAGCAATCCAGAATCCCTCCGCGGAGAGATTCTGGATTGCTTCGTCGCAAGAGCTCCTCGCAATGACGCGGCGAGAGTTATGCTTGCAATGATGCAGAATGGAGGGCGAGCGCGTCCGAATTCAGGCAGCGGAACGTCAGGCCCTCCTCATTCCCTCAGGTCATACCGATACGACTTCGACACGATCTGCCAGCCGTCGGCGAGCTTCATCGCCACCAGATAATCGGTGAAGAAGCGCGGAGGCAGCTGGCAACGGACCTTGATGAAGGCGGTCTTGTCGTCCGAACGGTCGATCGTGACGATGAAATCCTCGCGCGGCTTGCCTTCGGCCTTGGCGGAGGCGCGCTTGCGGACGCGGTCGAGCCAGTCGGGCACGGTCAGGACCTGAAGCTCGCCCTTCTCGACCCAGCGCAAGTCAGCGGAGGGATGGAAAATGGTGCCGAGCTTCTCGGCGTCACCCTCGTAAAGCCCGTCGAAATAGGATTGCACGACGGCTTCGATACTCGAACGGTTCTGGCTCATGGGTCATCCTTTTGCATGATGGCTTGGGCGGAACTTAGTCGTACACTTCGAAATGCGCTATGGGTGTCTCTCGCTAATCGCGCGAGGGTGTTGGAATGACCGGATCAGAAACTTCGAACGCTCGTATGCTGATCGGCGAATGCTACTGCCGCGCCGTGCGCTTTGAGGTGGCCGATGCGTTCTCCTATGCGATGAACTGCCACTGCTCGAACTGCCGTCGCACCACCGGCTCCGCCTTCAAGCCGTTCGCCGGCATCGCGCAGGACAAGCTCCGCATTGTCCGGGGAGGGGATCAGCGGATGATTTTCGGCGACGACACTACCCATGACGCCCATTGTGGGCGATGCGGCTCGCTGCTTTATTCCCGGGTACGGGAAGGACAATGGGTCCATGTCGCCATGGGAACCCTCGTTGATGCCCCCTCGATCCGGCCAAGCGCCCACATTTTCGTAGCCTCCAAGGCGCCTTGGCACGAGATTACGGACAATCTGCCGCAATATCGGGGGCATATTGGCGATGGCTAGGGGAGTTCGGTCTGCCCGCCGGTTTGGCAGCGAACCCCGACCGCGCTGGCGCGACAAACAAAGGGGGTCCTTGGGGCTGTCGCCGGCCCGGCCTTGGTGACCTCCATCACAAGCGCCGGCACCGGATCCTGCTAAAGCGGTCCCAAGGGGGACCGAAACGTCCCGAACTTCGGAAGTCGTGTCATGCGCAACCTGCTCAGACTCTGCCCGCTTCTCCTCGCCGCCGTGCTGCTGTCCGGCACGGCCCCCGCTTTTGCCGGCAATCGCGTCGCGCTGGTGATTGCCAATTCGGCCTATCAGCACGCGCCGTCGCTCACCAATCCCGTCAATGACGGTGCGGTGATGGCGAAGACGCTGAAGGAGGCCGGTTTCAACAGCGTCGATTTCCGGCACGATCTATCGGCCCTCGATACGCGGCGCGTGCTGCGCGATTTTGCCGATGCGACCCGCAATGCCGACATCGCCGTGGTTTACTATGCCGGCCACGGCATCGAGGTCGAGGGCTCGAATTATCTGATCCCCGTCGACGCCAAGCTCGAGCGCGACACCGACGTCTACGACGAGGCGCTCTCGCTCGACCGCGTCCTGGTCGCCGTCGAACCGGCAAAACAGCTTCGGCTGGTGATCCTGGATGCCTGCCGCGACAATCCGTTCGGCAAGACCATGAAGCGCACGGTGGCCGCGCGCGGTATCGGCCGGGGGCTTGCCCAGGTCGAGCCGACCAGCCCCAACACGCTGATCGCCTATTCGGCGAAGGCCGGCTTCACCGCCCAGGACGGCGACGGGGCCAACAGTCCCTTTACGGTCGCGCTGTCGAAGCATCTGACGACGCCGGGCCTCGACGTCCGCCGCGCCTTCGGCTTCGTGCGCGACGACGTGCTCAAGTCGACCGGTAACAAACAGGAGCCGTTCGTCTACGGCTCGCTCGGTGGTGAGGACGTGCCGCTGGTTCCGGTCAAGGTGACGGCCGCAGCAACAGTTGCGCCTGCACCGAACCCGCAGGCCGACATCCGCCGCGATTACGAGCTCGCGCTCCAGGTCGGTAACAAGGCGGCGTGGGCCGCCTTCCTCGCCCAGCATCCCGATGGCTTCTATGCCAGCCTCGCCAAGCTTCAGGTCGAGAAGATTGGTGCCGAGCAGGCCCATGCGGCTGCCACCGAGAAGGCGAAACAGGCCGAGGCGGAACGTGATCGTCTCGCCGCGCTTGGCGCGCAGAAGGATGCACAGGCCAAGGCCGCGGCCGATGCGAAGGTCGCCGAGCAGGCGCAGCTCGCCGCGCAGAAGGCCAAGGAGCAGGCGCAGCAGCAGGCAGCTGCCGCCGAGCAGCAGCGCGTCAATCTCGCCGCTGCGGCCCCGAGCGCGGCGCCGGCCAGCACGGCGAGCCCCGCCGGCACCAACGTTGCCTCCCTGACACCGGCGACCGCGCCGGCCGATCTCAGCCGTTCGGTGCAGACCGAGCTCGGCCGCGTCGGCTGCTTCTCGGGCACTGCCGACGGCAATTGGAGCACGTCCTCGCAGCGCTCGCTGTCGCAGTTCAACCGCTATGCCGGCACCAAGCTCGACGTGAAGGTGGCGAGCACGGATGCACTGGATGCGGTCAAGGCCAAGCCGTCACGCGTCTGCCCGGTGGTCTGCGACCACGGCTTCAAGGCCGATGGCGACAAGTGCACGAAGATCGTCTGCCGTGAGGGCTATGCGGTCAACGACGACAATGAGTGCGAGAAGAAGCGCGCCGCCAAGCCGGCCAAGCCTGCAACGGCGAAGCGCGACGACGGTGATGAACGTCCCGCCCGGCAGCGTCCTCAGGCCGGCGGCGCGGCGGGCGGCTATGGTGCCGCGGCCGGCATTGCTGCCGCTGCCGGCGCCGGTCGCGCCGCAGGTGGCGGGCAAGTCATCTGCAATAGCACTGGCTGCCGTCCGGTCAGCCGCGGTTGCCACCTCGAATATCGCGGCGGCGGCGGTCCCGGCAACGATGCCAATGCCGAAGTGTGTCGTTAGGGTGTGCATGATCCAGATCGTCGTCCCGAAAGGCCGGGACGACGTCAGGTCGCAATCGCGCTCGCCGCGATGTTGACCGTCAGTGCCAGCAAGGCCGTGTTGTAGATGAACGACACGATCCCGTGCGCCGCGGCCGTGCGGCGGATCGTCTTGTCGGTGATGCCAACGTCGGAGACCTGCGCGGTCATGCCGATCACGAACGAGAAATAGACGAAGTCCCAGTAGTCGGCGTGGTCTTCCTTGTCGCCGCTCGGAAACTGAAGGCCGCCCGGCTTGGCGTTCCGATAATAATCATGCGCGTAATGCAGCGCGAAGGTCGTGTGCACGGCGGCCCATGACAGCGCGATGGTGCTGATGGCGATGGTCAGCTCCAATACGCCCCGATGCGATGTGCCGAGCTCCGAGACGATCGCGGCGATGCTGGCGAAGGCGCCGATCGCCGTCACCAGCAGGATCACGAAACGGCCGTCGTCCTGCATCGCGGCGGCGCGCCGGATGTGCTGGTGGTCGTTGCAAAGCATCATTGCGTAGACCAGCACGAGATAGACCGCGATCAGCGCATCCCAGCCGAACAGGAGCCGTGTCACCAGCCGGTGTGAGCCCGGCAAGAGCAGACAGACCAGGACGCCAGCCGCGAGCGCGATGAATGTCCGCGGCCGCGCATAGAGCAGCCGCATCGGCCGCGACATCTGGCGGAAGCGGGCGAGGACGGGGTCTTCTTTGCCCTCGGCCGCCATCGATGCGTGTCAGCTCTTCCGCTCGGCGACGAAGCGCGCAGCGGCCTGCAGCACGGCGGCGCGATCGCCGAAGATCGAGACCGCGCTGTCGGCCCGCGCGAGCAGGTCGCGCACGCGCTGCTTGGCGCCTTCGATGCCGAGCTGGGTGACGAAGGTGGTCTTGCCGAGTGCGGCGTCGGCGCCGGCCGGCTTGCCGAGGGCCGCCGCATCGCCTTCGACGTCGAGCAGATCGTCGGCGATCTGGAAGGCTTCGCCGAGCGCGCGGCCGTAATCGTCGAGCGCCTGATATTCTTTCTGCGAGGCCTGGCCGAGGATCGCGCCGGCGATGCAGCCGTAACGCAAGAGCGCGCCGGTCTTCATCTGCTGAATGCGGGCGACATCGATCGGCTCGTTGCCGCCAAAGCGGCCTTCGCCGGCGAGGTCGAGGATCTGGCCGCCGACCATGCCGCCGATGCCGGCGCAGCGCGCCAGCGCGCGCGTCAGCAGCAGCCGCACGTTGGCGTCGCGATGGATCTCGTCGCGGGTGACGATGTCAAAGGCGAGCGTCAACAGACCGTCGCCGGCGAGGATCGCGGTCGCATCATCGGTCTTCTTGTGCAGGGTCGGGCGGCCGCGGCGCAGGTCGGAATTGTCCATCGCCGGCAGATCGTCGTGGATCAGCGAATAGCAGTGGATGCATTCGAGCGCGGCGCCGACGAGCAACGCGGCTTCACGGGGAATACCGAACACAGCCGCGCTCTCGACCACCAGGAACGGGCGCAGACGCTTGCCGCCGTTCAGGCTCGAATAGCGCATTGCGTCCATCAGTCGCTTGGGCCGGGCGATCTCATCGTGCAGGATGTCGTCCGACAACAGGCGCCCGAGCAGGGCCTCGGTGTCATCAGCGGTCTTGTCCAGACGCTTGGCGAAATCGGACGGGGACGTGCCGGTCATCAAGAAGGGCTCCAGAACTAAAATTCGGCGGGACAATCCTTTATGCGCCCGCCCCAGTCAATCGTTTGGAAGGCCTAAAAAGTGCTGGAAAAGGCCCGGATTATCACAGACTTAATGGGGAGAGCCGTGGCCGCGTTTCGTTCCGTGCCGGAAAGGTCGATTTGCGCATCGTCAAAATCCTGCTGGTAGCGCTCGCGGTCGTCATTCTCGCGCCCTATGTGATCGCGCCGTTCTACCGCACCGGCCATCCGGTTTCGACGCTGATGGCGTGGCGCTCGCTTCGCGGCGCGCCGATGCAGCGGGAATGGATCGATCTGGCGGCGATGTCGCCCTCGCTGCCGCGATCGGTGGTTGCAGCCGAGGATGCCCATTTCTGCAAGCATCACGGCATCGATTGGGGCGCGCTGCGCGAGGCAATCGACGACGCGCAGGAGGATGGTACGCCGTTCCGGGGCGCCTCCACGATCACCCAGCAGGTCGCGAAGAATTTGTTCCTCTGGCAGGGCCGGGATTTCGTCCGCAAGGCGCTCGAATTCCCGCTGGCGCTCTGGATCGATCTCGTCCTGCCCAAGCCGCGGATCCTGGAGATTTACCTCAACATCGCCGAACTCGGCCCGCAGGGCCAGTTCGGGGTGGGGGCGGCCAGCGCCTATGCCTTCGGCAAATCGGCCGGCGCCCTCTCCCCGCGCGAGGCGGCCCTTCTGGCCTCGATCCTGCCGAATCCGGTCAAACGCAGCGCTAAAACCCCCGGTCCGGGCGTCCGGCGGCTGGCCGGGACCTATGTGGCAAGGGCGCAGGCCTCTTCGCTTACGACCTGCTGGCGGGAAAATCGCTGATTTTGGGCCCTTTCCGGGCGTATTTTCCGGCCCAAAAGCCTAGCTTTGCGGCCAGCCTTCCTCTATAAGCGCGGCCTTGATCGGCATTCAGCTCGCCTCGGATTGCGGGTGCTGAGCCGTCCCTCGCGGACGATGCCCTGATAACACCAATCCCTAGAGGATATTGAAATGGCCGTTCCGAGAAGAAAAACCTCGCCGTCGCGCCGTGGCATGCGCCGCTCGGCAGACGCCATCAAGAAGCCGACCTATGTGGAAGACAAGGACTCTGGCGAGCTCCGTCGTCCGCACCATCTCGACCTCAAGACCGGCATGTACAAGGGCCGTCAGGTCCTGAAGAAGAAAGAGTCCTGAGTTAAGGACCTTTCTCCAGGCAGGATAATCGGGCCTGCCTGATTTCGGCCAACCCATGAGATATGACAGTGACGGCGGCGGAGCTAATGCTTCGCCGCCGCATTGTCCTGTCTGGATATCTTGATCGAGAAGGCATTTCGCCGATGGTCGGTTTCCCGCTGCTTCTGATTCCGCTCGCGGTCTACAACATCATCGCCTTCCTGATGCCGAGCGTGTCCTTCACGGATGTGCTGTTCAAGGTGCCGATGGTGTCAGGCGAGACCTGGCCGGTCACGCTCGCCGACGTGATGCTGGCGCTCGGTATCGTGCTGCTGCTGCTCGAAGTTATTAAGGGCGCGCGGCCCGGCTCGAAATTCCTGATGGATCATCTGCTGTCACTGATCCTGTTCGGTGCGGCCGCTGCCGAATTCGTGATGTGGCCCAAATTCGGCAACTCGACCTATTTCCTGCTGGTGCTGCTCGCGATGGCCGATTTCCTCGGCGGCATTGCCCAGCGCACGCGCCGCCGCGTCACCTATGTCGCCGAGACAACGGTGCCGGCGCCACGCAAGGCCAAGCGCCAGGTGGAAGCTCCGGCGGGGGATGCCGCGGCCGAGCCCAAGTTCGAGCCGGTGACCGCGCCGATCGCAGCACCGGCGGCACCGCCCGCGCCCTCGGCACAGTCGGTCGCCGAATCCGTGTTGATGGATCCTCCCGCACCGAAGCCGGTGCAGAGCACGCCATCGCCGGAAGTCCCCTCGCCGCATTTGCAGCCGGGCGACGGCACGTCTCCGTCCCCCGACACGCCGCCGCGCTGATCGATCTCAAGCCACCTGCCGCGTGCGCGCGCTGACGCTTTGCAGCGGGCGCTTGCTGCCATAGGCCGTCTGCGCATCTTCGGAAGAGGCGCGGCGCAGCCTGCTTGCCTGGGGCAGATGTTCGGCATTGGCGATCAGCTGGGCGACGAAGCTCGGATCGGGACGCGGCAACGGCGTCTTGTGGACCCATTGCAAAACCGGCAGTAGCGGCACCAGGGCCGTGCCCGTGCCGTTATCCGCCGCGTCCGTTCGATCGGTACTCAACATCGCTATCACCGTTGATCCGGCAGAGCCTGTCGCGTTTCGGGACGCTGGCGCCGGGTGCGTGTCAGTACTCGCAAGGCCTATGCCGGACGGGCCGGTTTGGTTCCCCCGGCGTGTAGAAACGTGGTTTCCAAATTGTTTATCAACTTTGCCTAGGGTTGGGGACGAATCTGGCTCTATCCTGTGTCAGCTCAGGACTTTCCCCTGTCCCGAAACGAGGCGATTTTGATCCCCGCATTACCGCAAGCCTCCGACATCCTGGCCGCCCTCGGCCAGGCCGTGTTTGCCTGGGACATCGGCAGTGATGCGATCGTCTGGGGTGACCAGGTCGCCAGCGTCTTTCCCGGCATTCCCGCCGAGCGGCTGGCGACGGGCGCCGAATTCGCCAAGCTGATCGAGCCCGCGCCATCGCTGCGGACCGCGGCGCTGGCACAAGCCTACGCCGTGCATGGTGCCGACGGCACGCCCTACCGGGTCGAGTACGGCGTGCGCATGAGCGCCGCCGATCCCGTGATCTGGATCGAGGAGACCGGCCGCTGGTTCGCCGGCCCCGACGGCCGCCCGGTGCGCGCGATCGGCTCGGTCCGAATCAACAATGAGCGCCACGCCCGCGACGAGGAGCTGACCAAGCTGGCCCGGCTCGATCCGCTGACCGGCGAGCTCAACCGCTCTCATCTGATTGCCGCGCTGGCCGAGGCGATCGAGGAGACGACCCGCTTCCGCTCGACCGCGGCCTTCATGCTGGTCGGCATCGACCATCTCGCCCGCGTCAACGACGCCTTCGGCTTCGACGTCGCCGACGCCGTGATCCTCGACGTCGCCAAGCGCATCCGCTCCCGCCTGCGCGGCGGCGACGTGCTCGGCCGCTTTTCCGGCAACAAGTTCGGCCTGATCCTGAAGAACTGCACCGTCGACGACATGAATGTCGCCGCCGAGCGTTTCCTTGCCGGCATCCGCGACGAGGTGGTGCCGACCAAATCCGGTCCGGTCTCGGTCACCGCCTCGATCGGCGCGGTCAGCGTACCGCGCTATGCCCGCAACACCGACGAGGCCGTCAACCGCGCCCATGAGACGCTGGATGCCGCCAAGCGCCGCCGCGTCGGCTCGTTCGCGGTATGGCGTCCGGATGCCACACGCGATGCGCAGCGCCGCGTCAACATCCGCGTCACCGACGAAATCGTCACCGCACTGAACGAGCGCCGCATCAAGCTCGCCTATGAGCCGGTGGTGTCGGCCGGCTCGCGCGAGCGCGCTTTCCATGAATGCCTGGTGCGGATGGACCAGGGCGACGGCCAGGTGCTGCTCGCGCCCGACATTGTGCCGGTCGCCGAACGGCTCGGCCTGATCCGCCTGGTCGATCACCGCGTGCTCGAGCTCGTGGTGGCCGAGCTCGCCGCCGCGCCCGACATCTGCCTCAGCCTCAACATCTCGCCGGATACGACCATGGATCCGGACTGGTGGGCGGGAATCGAATCGCTGATGCAGGCCCATCCCGGCGTTGCCGAGCGGCTGATCGTCGAGATCACCGAGACGGTCGCGATCCAGGACATCGATGACGTCCGTGCCTTCGTTGGCCGCCTCAAGCATTTCGGCAGCCGCATCGCAATCGACGATTTCGGCGCCGGCTACACCTCATTCCGAAACTTGCGCAAGCTCGGCGTGGATATCGTCAAGATCGACGGCGCGTTCGTGCAGAACATCACCCATTCCGCCGACGATCGCGCCTTCGTGCAGACCCTGATCGATCTCGCCCGCCGCCTCGACATCAAGACGGTGGCCGAATGGGTGCAGGACGAGGAGGCCGCCAACATGCTGCGCGACTGGGGCTGCGACTACATCCAGGGCAGGTTGATCGGGCTGGCATCAGCGGAACGCCCGTGGGGCGCCCCGCCGGATAACGCGCTGCCTGCAGCGAGCTGAGATCTCGTAGGGTGGGCAAAGGCGCACTTGCGCCGTGCCCACCATCTCTCCAACAATTCGGCGCGAATGGTGGGCACGCTTCGCTTTTCCCACCCTACGAAAGGTCACGCCCCCTCATCCAGCGCCACCAGCTCGCGCTTCTTGCGCAGCGACGGCAATAGTGGCGCGATCAGCAGCACCAGGGCAAACACGAGACACACCCCCGAGATCGGCCGCTGCACGAAGGTCCAGAGGTCGCCCTGCGACAGGATCAGCGACTTGCGCAGATTGTTCTCCATCATCGGCCCCAGCACGAAGGCCAGCACCAGCGGTGCCGGCTCGTAGCCGAGCTTGCGCATGAAATAGCCGATGATGCCGAACGCGATCATCACATAGACGTCGAACACGTTGTTGCTGGAGCAGTAGACGCCCAGGATCGTGAACAGGATGATCAGGGGGAACAGGATGTTGTAGGGCAGCTTGAGCAGTTGCACCCACATGCCGATCATCGGCAGGTTCAGGATCAGCAGCATGACGTTGCCGATATACATGCTGGCGACGATGCCCCAGAACAGGCCCGGGTTCTGCGTGATCAGCAGCGGACCCGGCTGCAGGCCGTGAATGACGAACGCGCCGAGCAGCAGCGCCATCACCACATTCGGCGGAATGCCGAGCGTCATCAGCGGAATGAAGGCGCCGCCCGCCGCGGCGTTGTTCGCCGATTCCGGCCCGGCGACGCCTTCGATCGCGCCATGGCCGAAACGCTCGGGCGTCTTCGATAGCCGCTTCTCCAGCGCGTAGGAGGCAAAGGACGCCACGACCGCGCCGCCGCCCGGCAGGATGCCGAGGAAGAAGCCGAGGATGGTGCCGCGGCCGACCGGACCTGCACTCGCCTTCCAGTCCTCCCTGGTGGGCAGCAGATGGGTGATCCTGGTGTTGATGATGTCGCGCTTGATCGCCTGCTCGGTGTTGAGCAGTACCTCGGCAACGCCGAACAGGCCCATCACGACAGGCACGAGCCCGATGCCGTCGATCAGCTCCATGCGGCCGAAGGTCAGACGCGGCTGTGCCGTGATGCTGTCGAGCCCGATCAGTCCGAGCACGACGCCGATGCACGCCATCAGCAATGCCTTCGGCATCGAACCCTGGGTGAGGAAGGTGAGCACCACGAGGCCGAGCACCATCAGGCTGAAATATTCGGCCGGGCCGAACGCGATGGCGACGCTGGCAAGCTTCGGCGCGACCAGCATCAAGGCGATCAGCGCGAATGTGCCGGCAATGAAGGAGCCGAAGGCGGAAATGCCGAGCGCAGGGCCAGCGCGTCCCTGCTTCGCCATCTGGTGGCCGTCGATGCAGGTGACGACGGAAGCTGCTTCGCCGGGGATGTTGACCAGGATCGAGGTGGTCGAGCCGCCATACATCGAGCCGTAATAGATGCCAGCCATCATGATGATGCCGGATTCCGGCGTGCCCGACAGCGTCACGGGCAGCAGGAGCGACATCGCCGAGATCGGCCCGATGCCCGGCAGCACGCCGACCAGCGTGCCGATGAAGACACCGATGAAGCAGTAGAGCAGGTTGACCGGCAGCAGCGCGACGCCGAAGCCATGGGCGACGTTGACAATCGTATCCATAGGGTCAGCCGATCCCGAACAGGCCCGAGGGCAGCTGGATCAACAGCAGCCGCTTGAGCACCCACCACATGCCTGATGGCACCAGCACGGCGATCGGGATCGCCAGCGTCCAGCGAACGGGATCAATCAGCCGCAACAGCAGCAGCACCAACGGGATCGACGACAGCAGGAAGCCGAGTGGTTCCAGCGCAATGGAGAATGCCACGAGACAGCCAATCAACAGGAGCGGCTTGCTCCAGCGCACATTCTCCCAGCGCGAGGCCAATGTCGGTGCACCCTCGGTGACCGCCGAGACGATGATGGCGCCTGCGAACACGCACATCAGGATGCCCGTGTAGAACAGCACGTAGCCGGAGCCGGGGTCGTTGATGGTGCCGAGCTTGAGCTTCATACCGGACCAGATCACGAAGCCGCCGAGCCCAAGCCCGATCAGCCCGCCCCAGAGCTCGGAGTTGCTGAGGCGGAGTTTGACGTTGGTTTGACTGTTCATCGGCGCTCTCTCGGCCGTTCCCCGGACGCTGCGCAGCGCGAAGCGGTGCGCTGCAGAGCCGGGGCCCATAGGCCCGTGGCAAAGGTGGGTTCCGGCTCTGCGATGCACTGCTGAAGAAGCGTTGCACCGCGTCCGGGACACGGAACTGGCTCAGCCCTACTTCTTCGCGAGCCCGAGGGTCTCGATCACCTTGCGCTCGGACTCCGTGACCTCGACCACGAACTTCTTGTAGTCCTCGGTGTTCTTGTAGTTCGGCACCATGTCGTATTTGGCAAGCGTAGCCACGACCGCCGGATCCTCGACCGCCTTCTTGAAGGCATCGTGCAGCTTGGCGACGATCTTTGGATCCATGCCTTTCGGGCCGGCGATGCCGAAGGGGGAATCATAGACCATGGGATAGCCGAGCTCCTTCAGCGTCGGCGCGTCGGGATAGTTCGGCGAGCGTGCGCCGGTCCACACCATCAGCAGCCGCAACTTGCCGGCGTCGACCAGCGGCCGCCATCCCGTGGAGTCCGCCTGAAGCATCGTGTGCTGCCCCAGCACCGCGGCATTGGTCTCCGCGCCGCCCTTGAAAGGGACTTGCGTCAACTTGATGCCGGACATCGCGGCGATCTGCTCCATGCCGATATGCAGCGAGGTGCCGGCGCCCGGCGTGGCATAGGTCACCTTGCCCGGATTCGCCTTGGCGAACTCCACGACGTCCTTCCAGCTCTTGAACTGCGACTCCGCGCTGGTGGTCACGCCGAAGGTGTAGCCGGTGAGATGGATGATGTAGGTGAAGTCCTTTGCCGGATCCCACGACACTTCCTGCATCAAGGGCAGGCGGAACACGGTGATCGGAATCTGCGAGATGGTGTAGCCGTCCGGCTTCGCGGCCGCCGCCATGGTCGCCGGGCCCACCGTGCCGCCGCCGCCGGCCTTGTTGTCGATCACGATCGGCTGCCCCAGCACCTTCGAGGCGCTGTCGGCGATGGCGCGCATGGAGATATCGGTCGATCCGCCGGCCGGCCATGGCACGATCAGCGTGATCGGCTTGCTGGGATAGTCCTGCGCGCTGGCGGCAGTCGAGAGCAATGCGCCCATAACAGCATGCATCGCGGCAAATGCGATCGTCTTCAGCCCGTATCGCGGCATTGAAACTCCTCCCCTCGCGGCGGCCTCTTTGCGGGCCGCCGTTTCTCGTTCTTGCGAGGCGATTGTTCCTGAAATCGACGGAGAAGAAAAGCGCATTGCGCGGATCGCGGGTGCCGGGCGGTGCGGCAATCCCGGTCGAGGCGGCACGTGCGACAATTCGTCGTTTTTTCGTGTGCCGAGAGACGGAATTTGAGGGAGCAGAAAGCCGCTACGCCACGCGCCGGACCGAACTCAGCGTCTCTATGGCGCGGCCGACCTCCGATGCCGGGCACGGCCTGCCGAAATAATAGCCCTGCACGGCGGTGCAGCCGCATTCGCGGACGAAGTCGAGTTGCTCCTCGGTCTCCACACCCTCCGCGGTCGTCTCGACGCCGAGCACGGAGCCGAGGCTTGCGATGGTGCGGACGATGGCAACGCTCTCCGGGCTTTCGCCGAGCGTACCGACGAAGGAGCGATCGATCTTGATGCGGTCGAATGGAAATTTGCGCAAATAGCTCAGCGAGGAATAGCCGACGCCGAAATCGTCGAGGCTGACGCGCACCCCTAGCGCGCGAAGCTGGTGCAGGATCTCGATCGTCGCCTCGCTGTCGTCGAGCAGCGCCGTTTCGGTGACCTCGAGCTCGAGCCGTTGCGGCGGCAGGCCGGCTTCGGCAAGTGCGCTCGTGACCATCGCCACCAACCCACGCGAGCGGAACTGCACCGGCGACAGATTTACCGCGACGGTGACATCGGGCCAGGATGCGGCAGTCGCACAAGCGCTGCGCAGCACCCATTCGCCGATCGGAACGATCAGCCCGGTCTCTTCAGCGATCGGAATGAACTCGGCCGGCGAGACGAAGCCGCGCGAGGGATGTTTCCAGCGCAGCAGCGCCTCGAACCCGGTGAGCTCGGATGAATCCAGCCGCACCTGCGGCTGGAACACCAGATGGAATTCACGCGCCTCGAGCGCGCCGCGCAGATCGTGCTCCAGCGCGTGCCGACTGCGCGCCTCTTCCTCCATCTCGGGCTCAAACAGCTGATAGGCGCCACGCCCCTTGGCCTTGGCCTGGTACAGCGCGAGATCGGCGCATTTCATCAGCTCGTCGGCATCGAGCCCGTGGTCGGGCGCGATCGCGATGCCGACGGAGACGCCGACATGGATCGACTGGCTTTCCAGCGGCGGCGGATGACCGATGACCTCGACCAGGCGCCGGGCCAGCTTTTCCGCCGATTGCGGTTGCGGTCCGCGCTGGAGCACGGCGAACTCGTCGCCGCCGAGCCGGGCGACGGTATCGTGCTCGCCGACATTCTCCTTCAGCCGCGCCGCGACCCAGCGCAACAGCCGGTCGCCGGCGGCGTGGCCGAGGCGGTCGTTGACGGTCTTGAAATTGTCGAGGTCGAAGCACAGCACGGCCATGGCGCCGCCGGCGATCGCGACCTGGTTCAGTCCCTCGCCCATCTTCTCGCGGAACAGCATGCGGTTGGGCAGGTCGGTCAACGAATCGTGCCGCGCCATGTGCGCGACGCGCGCCTGGGCCTTGTGGCGCTCGGTGACGTCCTCGTAGGTGACGACCCAGCCGCCATGCTCCATCCGCTTGTGATTGAGCTTGATGATGCGGCCGTCGCTCAAATGGCGGTGCAGCGTATGCTCGCCCTCGCGTAGCCGCTCGACGTAATCGGCATAGAGCCGCGCGGCTGTGGTGTTCTGATGGATGCCGAGCTCGCAGCTATGCTCCATGATCTCGCGCATCGAGACGCCGGGCTTCACGACATCAGGCGACAGGCCGTACATCTCGATGTAGCGGCGATTGCACACGATGACGCGCAGGCTCGCATCGAGCATGCACAGGCCCTGGCTCATGTTGTTCAGCGCCGCGTCGAAGCGGCGATACTGCTCGCTCAGCTCCTCGATCGCGTGCTCGCGTTCGGTGATGTCCTCATAAGTGGCGACGAAGCCGCCCTGGGCCAGAGCGCAGTACCTGACCGAAATCACGGTGTTGTTCGACATCCGTCGGCGCATCGGAGAGGCGTCGTGATTGGCGATCCTCGCACTGGCGGCTTCCAGCAGCTGTTGCGGGCTGTATTCGGAAGAGAACGCGCCGTTCGCCATCGAGCGCTCGATCAACTCGGCGAGATGCGTGCCGGGCCTGGTCTCTTGCGGCGACAGCAGGTAGATCTTGCGGTAGGTGGTGTTGCAGACGCGGAGGCGCATGTCGCTGTCGTAGAAGGCGAGCCCATGCGCCATATTTTCCAGCGCCGCGTCGAGGATGAAGTTCTGCTGCCGCAGCGTTTCCTCGTATTGCAGCCGCTCCGTGACGTCCTCATGCACGGTCACCCAGCCGCCGTCGGGCAGGAAGCGCGAGACCGCCTGCACCATGCGTCCGTCATGGCGCATCATCAGCAGGGATTTCGCCTTTCTGGCCCGCACGTCCTCCAACCTGGAGTTCTGGAAATCGTCGGCCGCCATGCCCGGCAAATTGCCGCGTGACATCCAATGGTCGATCACCGTGCTATGCGGGACCCCTGGCTTCACGATCTCGGGGTCGAGATTGTAGAGGTTCAGGAAGCGTTCGTTGCAGACGACGACACGGCTGTCGGCATCGTACATGATGAGGCCGTGGGACATGTTGGAGAGAGCGTGCTGGCTGCGCTCCGTCTGCACGCGCAATTCCGCCTCGAGCCGGGCGAGGCGGGTGACATCGTCGCAGATCGTCATCCAGCCGCCGCCGGGAAGCGGCTTCAGCTCGAGCGACATGACGAGGCCGGTCGCAAGCTGCTGCTCGGTCCGGAACGGCTTTCCCCCCGCGATCTGCTCCACGCGCCTGGTGTAGAGCGTCTCGATCTCGCTCACCGGAAAGTTGCCGAGCGAGGCGCTGTGAGCGAGCACGTCGCGATAGCTCGTGCCGATCCGCACGATCTCGGCCGACATGTTGAACAGGCTCAAATAGCGCTGGTTGACGAGCACGATCCGGTTGTCGGCATCGTAGACGCAGACACCCTGTTCCATGTGGTCGAGCGCAAGCTGGCTCAGCGCGACCAGGGCCTCCGGGCCTTGCTCGCGGCGTGCACCAAGCTCGTTATCGCGGGTCGAAATCATGGGTTGGCGGGGTCTCGGCGGGCACTAGACTTAACGCAACCTAATTCAGCCATCGAGGGTAGCGAAGAGGCCGGAAAATTCCCTTAAGCGCAGTAGTTTACGGAGGATGACTGGCGAGGGAGAGCGCGTCGGAAATGCGGAGGTGCGCTCGAGAGTTGGCCGGGAGGGAGCGTCAAATGAAGTGTCGTCCCTGCGAAAGCAGGGACCCATAACCACAAGAAAGGTTTGACGGAGATTGGAAGTGAAGGGGCCTTCCCGTGGTACCAGCATTGCGGCTTAGGGACAGATCACGCGGTATGGGTCCCTGCGTTCGCAGGGACGACAGCGGTGGTCTGGTCCGACAGCCTTCCCTACGGCCCGTACAATACCAGTTCCGTATCGGTGAGATCGCCGAGCTGCGGCCGGTGCGGGCCCTTGAAGTATTTGCGACCGCGCCGCTCGGTATAAATACCGACAAGGCCGGGAATCGGGCCATTGGAATCGATCGCCACCGCGATCTTGCCGAGCCGAAGCAGCAGCCGGCCGATGCGGCCTGCGCAGGCGGCGTATTCCGCGGCGTTCCGGCAATAGATCAGCTTCATCGCCGGGGGCGCGATGAAGCCGCGGCGGATGCGCACCGGTTGCAGGATGAAGGGGAATGTTCCCTTCGGTGTGCGGCAGACGAGGCTGAGGCAATTGTAGCGCGCATGCCGCGTCAGAAGCTCGGTCTCGGCTTCGGAAAGCCCCTCGATCGTCTTGGCGTGAGGCGAGATGACCTCGATCTCGCTCCAGCGCGGGGGGCGCGCCAGGGCAGGCACCGAAAAGAATATGCCGCGGCAGTAGGCGCGAAAGCCCTGCGTCTCGATGATCGGCCAGGTCCACGGCGCCGGGCTGATGTTGAAATAGGTCACGTCCTTGTGCCGCTGCGCGATCTTGGTCAGCAGTGGGGCATAGTTGCGGTAGGCCGGATCGACATACCAGCTCGATAGATTGCACTGGATGGCGGTCTCTTCGCCGCTCTTCCGCGCCGTGTAGATCAGCAGCAGCACGCCGACCGGCGTGCCGTCACTCTCGAGGATGTAGCCGAAGCGCGGATAGCCCTCCGGGACAGACCGGAAGGCCTGCCGGCGCAGACCCTGAATCCAATAGTTCCGCGAGCGGCCGACGAAGCCGCGCGTCAGCAGGTCCGCGACCGCTTCGGCGTCGGACTCGGTGATCTCGCGGCATCGCACCTTGGTGTGAATCACGCTCGTCTTACCCGTGGAAATGGCAGGCCTCGTTTCGTCTATTGTTTCAGCATGATCTTTTCGGAAGACCGCTTCGCACTTCTTGCTGACGCGGTCCCTCGGATCTGGATCATGCTGCTAGCGCCAGCCTTCGACATGGGCGTCGGCCGTGACCCGCGGCTGCAGGCCCAGGACGTCCCGCACCTTGGCGGGCCAGGCGGAAAGGTCGGTGCCGTGGGTGTGGAACATGGCGACAGCCAGCCGGTCCATGCCGAAGGCGACGCAGCCGGTGTGGGCCGGCTCGCCGCCGGCATCCTGGATTCCCCAGGTCGTGCCGAAATGCTCGCGGTGATAGTTGAAGCTCATGCAGGCGGTCGGCTGCTCGTCCGAGCGCAGCGGAATGAGCAGCTCGAACTTGAGCTGCTGCTGTTTCTGGCTCACCGCCTTCATCTGGCCGACGCGACCGAAGAAAGGATCGCTGGCATAGTCGACACGGAAGGTGAGGCCGAGGTCGGTCGCGATCGCCTGCGCGCGCACCATCCAGCGCTCACGGAAATCGGCGACGTCATCGGGGCTGCCGATGCAGACATATTCGCGCATCCGGAACGATTGCAGCCGGTCGAGATGCTTCGACGGCTCCCGGCGGG
>NZ_AJQF01000303.1:0-3411 GCF_000261705.1 Bradyrhizobium genomosp. III
GGAAGCAATCCGCGGCAACGTCGAAGCGCAGACCGCCCTTCGGCAAGGGGCCGCGGCTCGCCGCGATCGGATAGACCGGATAGCAGGCGGCGGGCGACAGCACGAGATCGGCCGGAGACAGCGAGGTGGTCCAGTCGCCGCCGGCGTCGAAGCGGCTCACCGCGGCGTTGATCTCGCGCTCGGTCCCGTGCAGACCGCAAACGCAGCCGAGCAGATTCGGAAAGCTCTTGAGGTAGCCGGATTTCTCCAGCTGAGCCCGGCTCATCACCGGCGGGAAGCGCATCACCTCGGTGCCGCTCTCGCGATGGCTGGTGATCAGCGCCGCGAGCTTCTCGACGACGCCTTCATAGAGCGCAGTGCGGGCGTAGACGCCGTCGGCGCCCATGCGGTGGAACAGCTTGTCGGCGAGATGATCGAGCGGATCGATCATCTGCGGCGCGGTCGCGGGCGAGTCGGGAAGGATGGCAATGTTCATGGGGCGATGTCCTGCTATCTCAAAATTGTTATTGTTGATTCAGTCGTGAAGGCTTGTCGGCACGCCGCTCATCAGCGTCGATGTCGCGGCATTAGCCAGAATGCGGTCGTTGTTGATCATGATCGGGGACGACAGCACGTCGCGGAGGTGCCGGCCCATGGTGAACTCGCCGTCGTTGCGGTAGCCGGAGAGGCCGGCTGTGCGCATCGCATGCATCACGGTCTCGACCGCGAGTTCGGAAGCCTGCACCTTCAGCAGCGTGATCGAGGACTGGAAGTCGAGCGAGCCGAGGGCGCGCTCGTCATGTTCGGCGCGGGCAAAGGCATCGATATTGGTCGACAGCAGCGCACGCAGCTTTGCCAGCGACATCTTGGCGGCGGTGAAATGTGCCGCGGCCGGCGGCATCTGGCCGCCGGAGGTGCGGGCCGCCTTGCGGATGAAGGCCTGCGCGCGGGTCACGGCTGCGGCGGCGATGCCGGCCCAGGCCGACGACCAGCACAGATGCGCGAACGGCGTCATGGTCTGGGCGTGGATCTTGTCATAGGATTCCGGGAAGACGCGATCGGCGGGGCAATCGACCTTCAGCTCGAAACCGGTCGAGCAGGTGCCGCGCATGCCGAGCGTTTCCCAGCCCAGCGTCCGCTTCAGCGAATAATCGTCCTTGGCGAGCGCCAGCAGAACCTGGTCGGAGGCGGCGGCCTCGGTAGCGCGGCGGGCGATGGTGACGAGGCCGTCGGCTTCCGCGCCGTAGGAGATCACGGTGGCGTCGCGCACCAGCGAAACGGTATCGCCGGCGTGATCGACCGCGGCGGCGCTGGCGCGGATGTTGCCGCCGTTCTGGCCTTCGGTGGTGGACGAGGCGAGCAGCCACTGATCGCGGGCGACCCGGCGCATCATGGTCTCCATCCAGGGGATGCCGTGGCCGTGCCTGACGACGCAGGCGACCTTGGTCTGGTGCATCGCGTAGATCATCGCGGTCGAGGCGCAGGCGCGCCCGAGCGTGTAACAGATGTCGGTGACGTCGTAGATGGAGGCACCGAAGCCGCCGAACTCGACCGGGATCATGACGCCGAGCAGCTTCTGCTCGCGCGCGACCTCGAATGCCCCGTGTGGGAAACGAGCGTCGCGATCGACCCCGTCTGCGTCGGCCGCGGCAGCTGCGGCGGTTCGGGCGGCGCGCTCGATCAGGGAGGGACCCTGCTCGAGGAAGCCCGTCTGCGTTTCGTCGACAGTGAGGACTGCTTCACGCACGTTCATACTCGTCCGCCTCCGGTTTGCCGTTCGAGATCGCCGGCATCATTCGCGATGCGCGTAAGCGATCCTCCGGCCATCTTTGCTTGTGAGACGAGGCTACGGATTTAATTCAAATTCGTCGATGAAATAGAGGGTAAACAAAGCCCAATTCCGAACGAACAGTTAAGGTCCGGTTGTTTGCATCACCCGTTTTTCCAGCATCGCGTTAGGACTCTGGAAGAAGCCTGAATTTCAGACAATCTGAGGCATCGTTTACTAAGAAACGCGAAGTATTGGTATCGCCCATTGCGGGACCGGCAGGCCGTGCCCATCGTAGCGGCAAGCCGGTCCGACCTTTGACAGACAGACGGGAATTTGCCGATGCAATCCTTTGATACCGACGTACGCAATCGCATCACCAAGCTGGTGAAGGGCATCCTCGAGCAGAATTCGCTCGCCGCTAACGTCACGCCGTCCGCCAAGCTCGTCGATGTCGGCCTGACCTCGATGGACATGGTCAATCTGATGCTCGGCGTCGAAGCCGAGTTCGACTTCACCATCCCGCAAGCCGAGATCACGCCGGAGAATTTCCAGTCCGTCGAGACGCTGGAGCGGATGGTGGCGACCCAGCTGCAACTGGCGGCGGCGGCTTAGTCAGGCGCAGCAAATCTTCCCCGGGTCGCCCCTGCGAACGCAGGGGCCCATAACCCCAGGCCGTAGTTGTGCGAACACTGGTCGTTCGGGATTGCGACCGACCATCCTAGATAGATTCCGCGGTATGGGTCCCGGCGTTCGCCGGGACGACGTCGAGTGTGAGTTGAGCATTTTGCGCTCCTCACAGCACCGGCATCCCCACCACCCGGTTCCAAAACCGCCGCAAAACTGGCATAGCTTAACCATGTCGCACGTGGCGAACAGGGTGGAGCAGGCATGACGCAGGCGGTATTGGGCATCATCGGCGGCTCGGGCATTTATGATTTGCCGGGCCTCGAGGGTGCGCGCGAAGAGGTGATCAGGAGCCCCTGGGGCGAGCCGTCGGCGCCCGTGCGCCGCGGCACCATCGCGGGGTTGCCGATCGTATTCCTGCCGCGGCACGACAAGGGGCACCGGCTGTCGCCCTCCGACATCAACTACCGCGCCAATATCGACGTTTTGAAGCGGGCCGGCGTCACCGATTTGATCTCGCTATCGGCCTGCGGCTCCTTCAGGGAGGAACTGCCGCCGGGCACCTTCGTTCTCGTCGACCAATTCGTCGACCGCACCCACAAACGTGAGAGCTCGTTCTTCGGTCGGGGCTGCGTCGCCCATGTGTCGATGGCGCATCCGATCTCTCCACGTTTGCGCATCCATCTTGCCGCGGCCGCTGAAGCCGAGAGCATCGCGATCGCGCGCGGCGGCACTTATGTCTGCATGGAAGGGCCGCAATTCTCCACCTATGCGGAGAGCATGACCTACAAGACGCTGGGCTATTCCGTGATCGGCATGACCAACATGCCGGAGGCGAAGCTCGCGCGCGAGGCGGAGATCTGTTACGCCACGGTGGCGATGGTGACGGATTTCGACTGTTGGCATCCCGATCACGATGCCGTCACCGTGCAGGACATCATCCGCGTGCTGACCTCGAACGCGGACAAGGCGAAGGCGCTGGTGGCGCGGCTGGCAAAGGACTTTCCGCGCGAGCATGAGCCCTGTCCGATCGGTTC
>NZ_AJQF01000304.1:0-2137 GCF_000261705.1 Bradyrhizobium genomosp. III
CGCGCTCATCACGGCCCCCGAGGCGCGCGATCCCGAGCTTCTGAGGAAGCTCGATGCGGTGGCCGGGCGCATCCTGCGCGCGTGAAGTGAAAGGCAGAATGCCATGAAGGTCGACGGCAAGCATTTTCGCAGCATCTGGCGCGAGCATGACGGCTGGTCCATCGGTGCGATCGACCAGCGCCGCCTGCCGCATGAGTTCGTCGTCGCGAAGCTGACATCGTCTGAAGACGCAGCCGTCGCAATCCGGGACATGCTGGTGCGGGGCGCGCCGCTGATCGGTGCCACCGCGGCCTATGGCATGGCGCTCGCCATGCGCGAGGACGCCTCCGACGCCGGTCTGAAGCGTGCCTACGACACGCTCATCGTGGCGCGGCCGACTGCGATCAATCTGAAATGGGCGCTGGACGAGATGCGCAGGGCGCTCGCGCCGATCGATCCGATCGAACGGGCGGAGGCGGCCTATGCGCGTGCCGACGAGATCGTCGAGCAGGATGTCGAGATTAACCGCGGCATCGCCGGCAACGGCTTGAAGCTGATCGAGGCAATCGCATCGAAGAAGCGGGGCGAGATCGTCAATGTGTTGACCCACTGCAACGCCGGCTGGCTCGCCACCGTCGACTGGGGCACGGCGACGGCGCCGATCTATCTTGCGCACGAACGCGGCATCAAGATCCATGTCTGGGTCGACGAGACGCGTCCGCGCAACCAGGGCGCCTCGCTCACCGCCTGGGAGCTCGGTCATCACGGCGTGTCGCATACGGTGATCCCCGACAACACCGGTGGGCACCTGATGCAGCACGGCATGGTCGATCTCGCCATCGTCGGCACCGACCGCGTCGCCGCGAATGGCGATGTCTGCAACAAGATCGGCACCTACCTGAAGGCGCTCGCCGCTCGCGACAACGGCGTGCCGTTCTATGTCGCGCTGCCGTCGCCGACGATCGATTTTACCGTCCATGACGGCATCCGCGATATTCCGATCGAGCAGCGCAGCGGCGTCGAGGTCACCGACATGACCGGCCGCACCGCGGATGGAAGGCTGGAGACGGTGCGCATCGTGCCCGAGGGATCGCCGGTCGCGAATTACGCTTTCGATGTGACGCCGGCACGGCTCGTGACCGGCCTCATCACCGAGCGCGGCGTGCTGAAGCCGGATCGCGACGAGCTGGCGGCGGCGTTTCCGGAGCGGATCGTGGCGGCGGCGGAGTAGCTCTCGTAGGGTGGGCAAAGGCGCGAAAGCGCCGTGCCCACCATCTGCTTGTGGTGGGTACGCTTCGCTTTGCCCACCCTACGGCTTCGTGCCTCGCAACGACGAGGTGCCTACCCCAGCTTCAGCCCCGTCGCCGCCTCAAGCTCCGCAATCGCCTGCGCGCTGCTCGTCACCTTGATCGTGGTCATGCCCATCTCGCGCGCGGGTTTCAGATTGACGCCGAGATCGTCGAGATAGATGCAATTGTTCGGATCGACCTTCAGTGTCTCGACCATCAGCCTGTAGATTCGCGGATCGGGCTTGCGCAGGCCGATCTTGGCGGATTCGATCACGTGGTCGAACAGCACCATGACTTCGGCGATGTAGAGGGAGCGCCCGGTCATGCTGCCGATGGCATTGGCAGGCAGATTGTTGGTGATGCAGCCGGTCTTGAATTGCGCCTTGATGCGCTTCAGCGCCTCGACCATCTCGGGGCGCAGATCGCCCTGCAGCAGCGGCAGCACGTCGCGACCGCGCACCTCCGCGCCGAGTGCGAGCGATTCCGTCGCGAACAATTCGTCGAAGGTATCGATATCGACCTCGGCCCGCTCGAACTTGGCCCAGGCGTTTTCCAGGTGGTTGGCGGCGTTGGTCCGCCGGATGATGTCGACGGGCAGGCCGCGCTCGGTCTCGAACCGCGCGAATGCTTCGAACGGTGAACTCGTCAGCACGCCGCCAAAGTCAAAGATCACCGCCTCGATCGCCACTATCCTGCCCTCGCCAATTCCTTTCCAAGAGGGCTAGCATGCGCTATCGGCAAGGGCCAGTCCGAAGCAATCTGCCGCCGCCAATACCGAAGCGTGTTCCCATGAAGAAGCTTGCCACGTTCATCACGACTGCGCTGCTGCTCGCCACACCCGCCCATGCCATCGTCGGCGGCGGCACGCC
>NZ_AJQF01000305.1:0-33450 GCF_000261705.1 Bradyrhizobium genomosp. III
CGTCGTCACCATCGTCGGCTCGCGCGGCAATTCCTGCACCGGCACTCTGATCGCGCCCAGGATCGTATTGACCGGCGCTCACTGCGTGCCGCCGGGCGCGGACTACAAGATCGTCGATCGCAGCGGTGGCGCGCCGCAATTGCTGAACGTGCGCACCATCGCGATCCATCCCAGCTACAAGGCGCAGGTGCATCGCGCCGGCGCAGACGTGGCGCTGCTGCAACTGGAAATTCCACCCAAGGGAAAATCGACGGTGCTGGTCGGCACGCCGAATATTCCAATCCAGGCCGGTAGCCGTTTCGTCATTGCCGGTACCGGTGTCACCATGCGCGGTGATGGCAGGAGCGGCGGGGCCACGCGCGTCGCGGGCCTTGTCGTCACGGGCCAGCCCGGCACGCTTCAGATCCGCCTGGTCGATCCCGTAACCAACGGTGTTCGCGACGGAATTGGCGCTTGTACCGGCGATTCCGGCGGTCCCGTGTTCGAGGACAAGCCGAGCGGTGCCGTGCTTGTCGGTGTCATCAGCTGGGCGACGGGACCGAACGCCGGCGATGGCTGCGGCGGATTGACCGGCGTCACGCCGCTCACGCTCTACCGCGACTGGATCTTGCAGACCGCGCGGAGCTGGGGTGCGGCACTGTGATTTGACCGCAACTTGATCTATGTCATTTTGAAGCGGAAGCGCGGCGGGCGATCATGCCGGCCGCGGAGGAAACGCGTCGTTCGTCAAGGACGGCCACAAAAACAAGCAAGGCATAGAAGCAACAATGAATGTCGCTGTTCGCAGTCACGCCACGGCCAAACAGGCTTCTGAACATTTCGACGTGCTGATCGTCGGCGCCGGCATCTCCGGCATCGGCAGCGCCTATCACATCGAGAAGCAACTTCCGGGCACGAGCTATGTCATCCTGGAGACGCAGGCGACGTTCGGCGGCACCTGGAGCACGCATCGTTATCCCGGCATCCGCTCGGACAGCGATCTCCATACGTTCGGCTATAGCTTCAAGCCCTGGGTCGGGCCGCCGATCGCGACCGCCGAAGAAATCCTCGCCTATATGAACGAGGTGATCGACGACAACGATATCGCCAAGCACATCCGCTACAAGCACAAGATCAATTCCGCCAGCTGGTCGAGCGAGCAGAATCTCTGGACCATTGAGGCGATTACGACCGATACCGGTGAAGCAAAGACCTTCACGGCGAGCTTCCTGTGGATGTGCCAGGGCTATTACCGCCATTCGGAAGGCTACACGCCGGAATGGAAGGGCACCGATCGCTTCAAAGGCCGCGTCGTCCATCCGCAGACCTGGCCTGACGATCTCGACCTCACGAACAAGAAGGTCGTCGTGATCGGCTCGGGCGCGACCGCGGCGACGCTGGTGCCGAACATCGCGGACAGTTGCGCGCATGTCACCATGCTGCAGCGTTCGCCGACCTATTTTCGCCTCGGCCGCAATGCCATCGAGATCGCCGAGGAGCTGCGCCGGCTTCAGGTCGATGAGGCCTGGATCCACGAGATCGTTCGGCGCAAGATCCTGTTCGAGCAGGACGCCTTCACAAAACTCTGCCTATCCAAGCCGGAGCAGGTCAAGAAGGACCTGATCGGCCAGATCAGCGCGGTGCTCGGTCCCGACTACGACGTCGAGACGCATTTCACGCCGACATACCGGCCGTGGCGGCAGCGCATCGCCTTCGTGCCCGATGCCGATCTGTTCAAGGGCATCGCGAGCGGCAAGGCCTCCGTCGTCACCGACGAGATCGAATGCTTCGTCGAGAACGGCATTCAGCTCAAATCCGGCAAGCTGCTGGAGGCCGATGTCATCGTCACCGCGACCGGCTTCAATCTCGCGGCGCTCGGCGACATCGCCTTCGAGATCGACGGCAAGCCGCTCGCCTTTGGCGACACCGTCACCTATCGCGGCATGATGTTCACGGGCGTTCCGAACATGGTCTGGGTGTTCGGCTATTTCCGCGCCAGCTGGACGCTGCGAGTCGATCTCGTCGCCGACTTCGTCTGCCGGCTGCTCGGCCACATGAAGGCCAAAGGCAAGAAGAAGGTCGAGGTCAAGCTGCGACCCGAAGACCACAACATGCCGATCCTGCCCTGGATCGATCCGGAAAACTTCAATCCCGGCTACATGATGCGAAACATGAACCTGCTGCCCAAGCGCGGCGACAAGCCGGAATGGCAGCATAGCCAGGATTACTGGACCGAAAAGGACGAGATCCCGAAGACGGACCTGGATGACAAGGCGTTTGTGTACGGGTGAGGAAGTTCGTGGGTGCGGGTTCGTGTGAGGGGGCGGCGACGCTCACACCACACTCCGCCGTCGTCCCGGGGCGCGAAGCGAACCCGGGATCCATAACCGCAGGGAGTGGTTATGGAGCGAGCAGGTAACTCCAAGTCTGCGCCAAACATCTTCCTGTGGTTATGGGTCCCGGATCGGCGCTTCGCTTGTCCGGGGCGACATCGGTTGTTGGATCAACGGCGCGCCAGCTCATCCACACCGCACCTCACGAATTCCTTCGCGTCGCGTTCGCCGCAATCGCCGCCGCCGCCGTCCGATTCTCCACGCCGAGCTTGGCGTAGATCTGCTCGAGATGCTTGTCGACCGTGCGCGGGCTGAGGCCCAGGATTTGCGCGATGTCGCGGTTAGTCTTGCCCTTGCTGAGCCAGGCCAGCACCTCGCCCTCGCGGGTGGTGAGGCCGAGTTCGCTGGTGAATTCAGGCGGCAGCGCGGTGCCGGACTCCCTGGAGAGCCGCAGCAGGAACTCGTTCGGCGCGGTTTCGCCGATGTAATAGAGCCGAAGCTGGAGATTGTCGGGCAAGGAAGCCGCCTGGGATTTCGCGCTGCCCTTGGCCCTGGCCTGCTCCAGCCATTGCAGCAGCGATGGCGGGAGGACGAAGTCGTCGGCCTGTGCGCCGTGATGATCGGACAGCAGCTTCTGCGCCTGCGGCGTCGCCCACAGCACATTGCCCTGGCGATCGACCGCGAACAGGAAGCGGCCGGAGACGTCGAGCGCTGCGCGCGCGCTCTGGGTCAGGCGGGCATTGCCGAGATGGACGCGGATGCGCGCCAGCATCTCTTCGATCACGATCGGCTTGGTCACGTAATCGACGCCGCCGGCCTCGAGCCCGCGAACGATATGCTCGGTTTCAGCGAGCCCCGTCATGAAGATCACGGGGACATTGGCAAGACCGGCATCGCGCTTGAGCCGGCGGCAGGTCTCGAAGCCGTCGATGCCGGGCATCACGGCATCGAGCAGCACGATGTCGGGCGTGATCTGGTCGATGATACGTATCGCTGCCGCGCCGTCGAGCGCCACCATCACCGTCATGCCGGCGCCGTCGAGCGCGTCGGTAAGCAGCCGCAGCGTCTCGGGAGAGTCATCGACGACGAGCGCGACGTCGCGCTTTTTCGACTCAATGTTCATGCGCATGCAACGTCTTCAATGTGGACATGTACTGCTCGAGATCGAAGCGGTCGACCAGCGACCGCATCTGTGCGACGAAGTCGGCATGTTCCGGATGCTCGCTGCCGATCTCGTCCAGCTTCAACTGGATGCCCTTGACGTAGCCGATCCGGCCGAGCCCGATCAGGGCCTCGATGTGCCGCGCCGGCGGCCTCGATCCGCTTTCGGGGCGCCAGAATGACACGGGAATCTCGTCCGAGCCATATTGCCATTCGATCCTGAGGAGCTGGCGGATCGTCTCCAGAATCCGCGGGATGTCGATCGGCTTCATCAAATAGCCGTCGTGGAAAGGTTGCGCCAGCGGCGCGCCGTGGGCCTCGATCGCGCTGGCCGATACCATCAGGATGCGCGCCTGGTGATGGCCGCTCGCGCGCAAGGCCTCCGCGACGGCCCAGCCGTCCATGGCGGGCATCGAGATATCGAGCAGGAACAAATCGGGCCGGCAATGCTGAGCCAGCGCGAGGCAGCCGGGGCCGTCGGGGGCGCTCAGCAGGATGAAGCCGAGCGGCGTCAGCACCTCGCGCAAGAGATCGCGATGGACGGGATCATCGTCGGTGATGAGAATGGTCTTGCGCGCGCCGTGATAGCCGGAGATGGGAGCCTCCACCGGCGCGATGCGCTGGGGATTGGTGACCTCCGAGAGCAGGATCTTGACCTTGAACGTTGAGCCGGTGCCGACCGTGCTCATGACCTTGATATCGCCGCCCATCACGCCGGCGAGCAGTCGGCTGATGGTCAGGCCAAGTCCCGTTCCGGTTTGCGGTTGCGAAACGCCGAGCGCACCGCGCTCGAACGGCGCGAAGATGCGTTCGAGATCGTCGCCCTGGATGCCGGGGCCGGTGTCGATCACCTCGAACTCGGCAACGGGGCTGCGATAATGCACGACGAACTGCACGCTGCCGGTCTGGGTGAACTTGATGGCGTTCGAGAGCAAATTGATCAACACCTGGCGCAGGCGCTTCTCATCGGCATAGACCACCAGCGGTAAATACGCCGGCCGGCGGAACACGAAGTCGATGCCCTTGGCAGCAGCCTGCAGGCGGAACATGCCGACCAACTGGTCGAGGAATTCGCTGAGGCGCACCTCGTCGCGCGACAGATACAGCCGTCCCGCCTCGATCTTTGAGATGTCCAGAATGCCGTCGATCAGGCCGGAGAGGTGGTCGGCGCTGCGGCGGACGACGCGGACCTGATCGCGCGGCTTCGTGCTCAGCGTCGTATCTTGCTCTAGCAGCTGGGCATAGCCGCTGATCGCGTTCAGCGGTGAGCGCAGCTCGTGGCTCAGGCCGACGACATAACGGCTCTTGGCGAGGTTGGCGGATTCGGCGACCTCCTTGGCGCGCTGCAACTCGGCGTCGGTGCGCTTGTGCGCGTCGATCTCCTGGATCAGAAGCGCTGTCTGCCGCCGCGTCTCTTCCTCGGCGGCGCGGCGGCTCTGCTGCGCCAGCACGAACAGCCACGCCACCACGCCGATGATGATGCTGAGCGAGAAGAACACCTTCCAGAGCACGTCGGAGACGAGCGCGTTCTCGCCATGCACGCTCGCCGAGGTCTGCAGATAGATCAGGCCCAGCACCAGCGCGACGAGGCCGGCGGAGACTGCGAAAACGCCGATATAGTGGCCGAGCTGCGAGTTGATGCGCGCGTAGATCGGCTGCGGCATCAGCTTGCCCAGCGTCTCCGACACCTGCGCCTGAATCCGCGCGTGCGGCTTGCAGAGATCGTGGCAGCGGGCATCCAGCGAACAGCACAAGGAGCAGATCGGTCCGGCGTAAGCGGGGCAGGAAGCCATGTCCTCCGGCTCGAACGCGTGCTCGCAGATGCAACACTGGATCGCCTCGATGTCCTGCCAGCTCCGCTTCGGCTTTCGCGCGATGTAGTACTTGCCGTCCGTGGCCCAGGCAATCAACGGTGCGGCAATGAAGGCGACGGCCAGCGCTATGAAGGCCGACAGCGCCTTCGCGGTCGGCCCGAACAGGCCGTAAAAGGCGCTGATGGAGACAATGGTCGCGATCGTCATCGCCCCCACGCCGACCGGATTGACGTCGTAGAGATGCGCGCGCTTGAATTCGATCTGCTGCGGCCGCAATCCAAGCGGCTTGTTGACGACGAGATCCGCGACCAGCGCGCCGACCCAGGCGATCGCGACGTTCGAATAGAGCGCCAGGGTCTGCTCCAGGGCCTTGTAGACGCCGATCTCCATCAACAGGAGCGCCACGATGACGTTGAAAACCAGCCAGACGACGCGGCCGGGATGGCTGTGGGTCAGGCGCGAGAAGAAGTTCGACCAGGCGATCGATCCGGCATAGGCGTTGGTGACGTTGATCTTCACCTGGGACAGGATCACGAACGTGCCGGTCAACGCCAGCGCGAGGTCGGGCTGCGACAGCACATAGCGGAACGCTTCGAGATACATATGCGCGGGCTCGGCGGCCTCCTCGGGCGGCACCCCGTGGCTGAGCGCGAAGAAGGCGAGGAAGGAACCCGCGAGGAGCTTCAAGGCGCCAAGCACGATCCAGCCCGGTCCCGCGCTCATCATCGCCACCCACCACGACGCCCTGGAGGCGCGGCGATCGCGCGGCAAAAATCGCAGGAAGTCGACCTGCTCGCCGATCTGCGCCACCAGCGAAAACACCACCGAGGCCGCAACCCCGAACAGCAGCAGGTCGAAATGCCCGGTGAGGTCGCCGTGCTCGCCCGAGAACTTGCGCCACTCCGTGAAGGAGTGCGGGTTGTGCCAGGCGATCGCCGCGAACGGAATGATGTGGAGCACGATCCACAGCGGCTGCGTCCACAATTGGAAGCGGCTGATCAGCGTGATGCCGTAGGCCACCAGCGGGATGATGACGACCGCGCTGATGAGGTAGCCGATCGGCCGCGGAATCCCGAAGCACATCTCGAGCGCGGACGCGAGGATCACGGCTTCGATCGCAAAGAAGATGAAGGTGAAGGACGCATAGATCAGCGAGGTGACGGTGGAGCCGATGTAGCCGAAGCCGGCGCCGCGCGTGAGCAGGTCGATGTCGATGCCGCATTTGGCGGCATAGTAGGCGATTGGCACGCCACAGCAGAAGATGATGGTCGAGACCACGAGGATGGCGGCGGCCGCGTTGGTGACGCCATAGTTCAGCGTGATGGTGCCGCCGATCGCCTCCATCGCCAGGAACGAGATCGCGCCCAGCGCCGTGTTGGCGACCCGGGCGGCGGACCAGCGGCGCGCGCTCTTGGCCGTGAAGCGCAGCGCATAGTCCTCCAGCGTCTGGTTGGCGACCCATTGGTTGTACTGTCGCCTGACGCGGTCTATTCGCTGCCGCCCTGCCACGCTTTACCCCACTCCTGATACGGACCCGGAGCCCTCGCAAATTCCGTACCAAAAGCCTACGTCGGCATTTTGCGGTGCAGTATACGCGATCTTGCGTATGCTTCCGCCGCCCAGATCCGAGCCATCCTCACCGGCACCAATCGCGTGTCCTCGAAAAAAAGTGGGGTGCTCATGTCAGACGAACCAAACAAGGGCCTTTTGTCGCCGCTCCGGCGCAAACTATTGATGGGAATGGCCGCCGTGCCGGCCATCACGATGCTGCCGCGGGCGTCCTTTGCACAGGCTCCCGCGACCTCGGCGGTCAACACCACCGGCCTTGCGGTCACCGACACCGAGGTGACGGTCGGCATCCTGCACTCGGCGACCGGCACCATGGCCATCTCCGAGACCGGGTCGATCGAGGCCGAAAAGCTCGCCATCGAGCAGATCAATGCCGCCGGCGGCGTGCTCGGGCGCAAGATCAAGTTCATCCAGGAAGACGGCGCCAGTGATTGGCCGACCTTTGCGGAAAAGGCAAAGAAGCTGCTGGTCAACGACAAGGTCGCGGCGATCATGGGCTGCTGGACCTCGGCCTCACGCAAGGCGGTGCTGCCGGTCATGGAGCAGTATAACGGCATGCTCTACTACCCGACCTTCTACGAAGGCCTCGAGCAGTCCAAGAATGTCATCTATACCGGTCAGGAAGCGACCCAGCAGATTCTCGCGGGTCTGAATTGGATCGCCAAGGAGAAGGGTGCGAAGTCGTTCTTCTTCATCGGTTCCGACTACATCTGGCCGCGCACCTCGAACAAGATCGCGCGCAAGCACGTCGAGAACGTGCTGAAGGGCAAGGTGGTCGGCGAGGAGTATTATCCGCTCGGCAACACCCAGTTCAATTCGGTCATCAACAAGATCAAGCTGACCAAGCCCGACGTCATCTTCACCGACGTCGTGGGCGGCTCGAACGTCGCCTTCTACAAGCAGCTCAAGGCCGCCGGCATCGACCTCTCCAAGCAGGCGCTGCTCACGATCTCGGTGACCGAAGACGAGATCGACGGCATCGGCGGCGAGAACATCGCGGGCGCCTATGCCTGCATGAAGTACTTCCAGTCGCTCGACAATCCGAACAACAAGGCCTTCGTGCCGGCGTTCAAGAAGGCGTGGGGCGAGAAGACCGTGATTGGAGACGTCACCCAGGCTGCCTATCTCGGCCCGTGGCTGTGGAAGTTGACGGTGGAGAAGGCGGGTTCGTTCGACGTCGACAAGATCGCGGCGGCTTCGCCCGGCGTAGAGTTCAAGGGCGCTCCGGAAGGTTATGTGCGCATCCACGAAAATCATCACCTCTGGTCGAAGACCCGGGTGGGACGCGCCAAGCTCGATGGCCAGTTCGAGCTGATCTACGAGACCGCCGATCTCGTCGAGCCGGATCCGTTCCCCAAGGGCTACCAGTAAGAAGCGCTCTCAGTCGCTTTCTTCCAAGCACCAAGCCTCTCCCTGGCGTGGACAGCAAATCCACGCCCAAGACCCCCGCGTCGCGAACCTGCTCGCGACGCGGGACCCTTATCCCCGACGGAGGACATCGATGTTCGGCGACTACTCGCTTGGTGATCTCGGCTCCATCTTCGTCATGCAGGGCTTTGCCGGACTGATCCTGTTCTCGGTCTACGTCCTGATGGCGCTTGGGCTTGCCATCATCTTCGGCCAGATGGGCGTCATCAACATGGCCCATGGCGAGTTCATGATCCTGGGGGCCTACGTCACCTGGATGACCTCCAATGTCTTCCAGTCCTATTTGCCCGGCTTGTTCAGCGGTTACTTCTTCCTTGCGATGATCCTGGCCTTTGTCGCGTCCGGCGCGTTGGGGATGCTGGTGGAGTGGGTGCTGATACGGCATCTCTACAAGCGCCCGCTCGATACGCTGCTCGCCACCTGGGGCCTCAGCCTGATGCTGCAGCAGGCCTATCGCTCCGTGTTCGGCGCGCGTGAGGTCGGCGTCGAGTTGCCGCAATGGATGCTGGGCTCGCTGCACGTCACCGACAGCATCGAAGTGCCGATCAACGGTGTCTTCGTGATGTGTCTCACCGTGCTGATCACCCTCTCGGTCGCCTACGTCATGTACATGTCGCGCTGGGGCCGTCAGGTCCGTGCGGTGGTGCAGAACCGCATCATGGCCGGAGCGGTCGGCATCAACACCGAGAAGGTCGACCGCTACACGTTCGGGCTCGGTTGCGGCATCGCCGGAATCGCCGGAAGCGCCTTCACCATGATCGGCTCAACCGGGCCGACCTCCGGACAGCTCTACATCGTGGACACGTTCCTGGTCGTCGTATTTGGCGGCGCCGCGAGCCTGCTCGGCACCATCGCCTCCGCGTTCTCGATCTCGCAGACGCAATCGACGCTCGAATTCTTCATGTCGGGCTCGATGGCCAAGGTCCTGACGCTGCTCGCTGTCGTGGGCATCCTGATGCTGCGGCCGCAGGGTCTCTTCGCCCTCAAAGTCCGCAAGTAACGAGAAGCAGGCAGATCATGATCATCAACTCACGCTTCTTCAACCGGTCCGAGCTCATCGGCTTTATTGTCCTGGCCGCCGTGCTGTTCGTGATCCTGCCGTTGTCGCTGGATGTGTTCCGCCTCAACCTCGTCGCGAAATACCTCACCTACGCCTTTGTCGCGCTCGGCCTCGTGCTGTGCTGGGGCTATGGCGGCATCTTGAGCCTGGGGCAGGGCGTGTTCTTCGGTCTCGGCGGCTACTGCATGGCGATGTTTCTCAAGCTCGAGGCGTCCAGCGTCGAGAACACGAAGATCCAGTCGACGCCCGGCATCCCCGATTTCATGGACTGGAATCAGATCACGTCGCTGCCGTTGTTCTGGCAACCATTCCACAGCCTCACCTTCACCATCCTCGCCATCATCCTGGTCCCCGGCCTGTTCGCCCTGATCATCGGCACCGCGATGTTCAAGCGCCGCGTCGGCGGTACCTATTTCGCGATCATCACCCAGGCCGTCGCCGCCATCCTGACCATCCTGATCGTCGGGCAGCAGGGCTATACCGGCGGCATCAACGGCATGACGGATCTGCGCACGCTCAAGGGCTGGGACATCCGGCCCGACCACGCCAAGGTCATCCTGTACTTCGTCGAGGTGGTGCTGCTGTTCGCCTGCATCGGCATCGCGCAGTTCATCCGCCTGACCAAGCTCGGCCGCATCCTGGTGGCGATGCGCGAACAGGAGGATCGCGTCCGCTTCTCCGGCTACAGCGTCGCCAACTTCAAGATCTTCGCCTTCTGCATGGCGGCGGTGTTCGCCGCGATCGGCGGCGCCATGTTCGCGCTCAATGTCGGTTTCATGTCGCCGTCTTTTGTCGGCATCGTGCCGTCGATCGAGATGGTGATCTACACCGCGGTCGGCGGGCGCATGTCGATCTTCGGCGCGATATGGGGCGCCATCCTGGTGAATTTCGCCAAGACCAGCCTGTCGGAATCCTTCCCGCAACTCTGGCTGTTCGGCCTCGGCGCGCTGTTCATCGCGGTCGTGCTCGCCTTCCCGAACGGTCTGTCCGGGCTCTGGGCCGATTACGTGCAGCCGCGCATCGATCGGTTGTTCGCCTCGCGCAAGCGGAAGCCGGGCTGGAACGACAATTCGGTCGCCGACGGCGCACCGGCAGAGTGAGGAAATAGATCATGCTCGTCGGTCATCACGATGCCGATGCCACGCTGGCAGTGAGGAGATAGATCATGCTCGTCGGTCATCAGCCCAAGGACTTCCTGCTTGCCGTCTCCGGATTGACCGTCTCGTTCGACGGGTTCAAGGCGGTCAACGATCTCTCCTTCTACGTCGAGGAGAACGAGATCCGCGTCATCATCGGCCCGAATGGCGCCGGCAAGACCACGGTGCTCGATCTGATCTGCGGCAAGACCAAGGCGACCTCGGGCTCGATTCAGTTTCGTGGCAAGGAGCTCACGAAAATGAGGGAGAACGAAATCGTGCAGACCGGCGTCGGGCGCAAATTCCAGACGCCGTCGGTGTTCGAGGATCTCACCGTGTTCGAGAACCTCGAAATCTCGTTTCCGCGCGGCCGCACCGTATTCGGCTCGCTGACCTTTCAGCGCGACCAGCTCGTGAAGGATCGGGTCGAGGAGGTCGCGGAGATGATCTTCCTCAAGGACAAGCTCAACACTTATGCCGACGAGCTCAGCCATGGCCAGAAGCAATGGCTCGAGATCGGCATGCTGCTGATCCAGGATCCCGATCTGTTGATGCTGGACGAGCCCGTCGCCGGCATGAGCGTGTCCGAGCGCGCCAAGACCGCCGAACTGCTCAACCGCATCATCAAGAACCGCTCGGTGCTGGTGATCGAGCACGACATGAAGTTCGTCGAGGACATCGCCCACAAGGTGACCGTGCTGCATCAGGGCCAGATCCTCTCCGAAGGGACCATGGAGAAGGTCAAGAACGATCCCAAGGTCATCGAAGTCTATCTGGGGCATTAGCGCATGATCCCGGAAAGTGGCGTCCGGTTTCCGGACAAGATCATGCGCAAGAAATAGGGAGCGCGACGATGCTGGCAATTTCCGATCTTCACGTCGCCTACGGCCAGAGCGAGGTGCTGCACGGGCTCAACGTCAAGGTCGCACCCAACGAGATCGTGGCGATCATGGGCCGCAACGGCATGGGCAAGACCACCTTGATGAAGTCGCTGATGGGCATCCTGCCGGCCAAAAGCGGCTCGGTGACGATGGACGGCGCCGAGCTCGGTAACCTCAAGAGCTACGAGCGCGTCGCCAAAGGTCTCGCCTATGTGCCGCAGGGCCGCATGATCTTCTCCACCATGACGGTGAAGGAAAACATCGAGACCGGCCTCGTTGTCGCGGGCGAATCCGAGGTGCCCGGTGACATCTATGAATTGTTCCCGGTCCTGCTCGAGATGAAGGGCCGCCGCGGCGGCAATCTGTCGGGAGGCCAGCAGCAACAGCTCGCGATTGCGCGTGCACTCGCGACCAAGCCGAAGGTCCTGCTGCTGGATGAGCCGACGGAAGGCATCCAGCCCTCCATCATCAAGGAGATGGCGCGAACCCTGAAGCGCATCCGTGACGAGAAGGGGCTCTCGATCGTCGTGTCCGAGCAGGTCCTGAGCTTCGCGCTCGACATCGCCGACCGCGTGCTGGTGATCGAGAACGGTGAGATCGTGCGCGACGACCCGCGCGACGCCGTCGATGCCGCGCAGGTCTCGAAATATCTGTCCGTCTAACCAACCGTAGTAAAAGGGGAGCATCTCGATGCCAGAGACACTGATCAAGGTCGATCTCACCAAGTCGGCCTACGAAAATGACATGGTGCACAACCGCTGGCACCCCGACATCCCGATCGTGGCCTGGGTCAATCCCGGCGACGATTTCATCATCGAGACCTATGACTGGACCGGCGGTTTCATCAAGAACAACGATTCCGCCGACGACGTGCGCGACATCGACCTGTCGATCGTGCACTTCCTGTCTGGTCCGATCGGCGTCAAGGGCGCCGAGCCCGGCGATCTCCTCGTGGTCGACCTGCTCGACGTCGGCCCGATGAAGGAAAGCCTGTGGGGCTTCAACGGCTTCTTCTCCAAGCAGAATGGCGGCGGCTTCCTCACCGACCACTTCCCGCTGGCGCAGAAATCGATCTGGGACATCAAGGGTCTCTACACTTCGTCGCGCCATGTGCCTGGCGTCAACTTCGCCGGCCTGATCCATCCCGGCCTGATCGGCTGTCTTCCGGATCCGAAGATGCTGGAGACCTGGAACAAGCGCGAGGCCGAGCTGATCTCGACCAACCCGACCCGCGTCCCGGGCCTTGCCAATCCGCCGTTCGCGGCGACCGCCCATGGCGGCCGCGCCAAGGGCGACGTCAAGGCCAAGATCGGCGCGGAGGGTGCGCGCACGGTGCCGCCGCGCGAGCATGGCGGCAATTGCGATATCAAGGATCTCTCGCGCGGCTCGAAGATCTACTTCCCGGTCTATGTGCCGGGCGCAGGTCTTTCGATGGGCGATCTGCACTTCAGCCAGGGTGACGGCGAGATCACCTTCTGCGGCGCCATCGAGATGGCCGGCTGGCTGCATCTGAAGGTCGAAGTGATCAAGGACGGCATGTCGAAATACGGCATCAAGAACCCGATCTTCAAGCCCTCGCCGATCACGCCGAACTACAAGGACTACCTGATCTTCGAGGGCATCTCGGTCGACGAGCAAGGCAAGCAGCACTATCTCGACGTCCACATCGCCTATCGCCAGGCCTGTTTGAATGCGATCGAGTACCTGAAGAAGTTCGGCTATTCCGGCGCCCAGGCCTATTCGATCCTCGGCACCGCGCCGTGCCAGGGCCACATCTCCGGCGTGGTCGATGTGCCCAACGCCTGCGCCACGTTGTGGCTGCCGACCGAGATCTTCGACTTCGACGTGATGCCGTCGGCGGCAGGGCCCATCAAGCACATCACCGGCGATATCCAGATGCCGATTTCGCCCGACAAGTAGCCGGTGCGCTCCCTCTCCCCGTTCTTACGGGGAGAGGGTTGGGGTGAGGGGCTGTCTCCACACGAATGGTGGCAGCGAGTTGTATGAACAGGCAAGAACTTAGGTGATGCGATGCCGGTCTACGAGTATCTCTGTGACGATTGCGGACCTTTTACGGATCTGCGCCCGATGGCCGAGTGCGACGATCCGCAAAGCTGCCCGCACTGCGAGACGTCGGCGCCGCGCGTGATCCTGACCGCGCCGAACTTCTTCTGCATGCCGGCCGAGAAGCGCAAGGCTCATGCCGTCAACGAGCGCAGCACCCACGCGCCGCAGACGCTCGCGCAATACAAGGCCTCGCACGGGCCCGGCTGCGGTTGCTGCTCCACAGGCAAAACCGTGAAGGACAAGAGCGCGTCAGACAAGAAAAAACCGGCGCGGCTGATGACCAAGACCGGGAGCGGTGCCAAGGGTTTCCCAACGGCGCGGCCCTGGATGATCAGCCATTAGCGCGCGATGACCTCAAACCAATAAACGACAGGAGCGCCCAACATGCTTCACGGCGACATTTCCAGCAGCAACGACACCGTCGGCGTCGCCGTGGTGAACTACAAGATGCCCCGCCTGCATACCAAGGCCGAGGTGCTCGACAATGCCCACAAGATCGCCGACATGGTGGTGGGCATGAAGGCCGGCCTGCCCGGCATGGACCTCGTGATCTTCCCCGAATATTCCACGCAAGGCATCATGTACGACTCCAAGGAGATGTACGAGACGGCATGCGCGGTGCCGGGTGAAGAGACCGCGATCTTCGCCGAAGCCTGTCGCAAGGCCAAGGTGTGGGGCGTGTTCTCGCTGACCGGCGAGCGCCATGAGGAGCATCCGCACAAGGCGCCCTACAACACCCTGATCCTGATGAACGACAAGGGCGAGATCGTGCAGAAATACCGCAAGATCATGCCGTGGGTGCCGATCGAGGGCTGGTATCCCGGCAATTGCACCTATGTCTCCGAGGGTCCGAAGGGGATGAAGGTCAGCCTGATCATCTGCGACGACGGCAACTTTCCGGAGATCTGGCGCGACTGCGCCATGAAGGGGGCCGAGCTGATCGTGCGTTGCCAAGGTTACATGTATCCGGCCAAGGAGCAGCAAGTCCTTATTTCCAAGGCGATGGCGTGGGCCAACAACGTCTATGTCGCCGTCGCCAATGCCGCAGGCTTCGACGGCGTTTATTCCTATTTCGGCCACTCCGCGATCATCGGCTTCGACGGTCGTACGCTCGGCGAATGCGGCGAGGAGGATTACGGCATCCAGTACGCACAGTTGTCGAAACATTTGATCCGCGATGCGCGCCGCAACGGCCAGTCGCAGAACCACCTCTACAAGCTGGTCCACCGCGGTTATACCGGCATGATCAATTCCGGCGAAAGCCCGCGCGGCGTCGCAGCTTGCCCGTATGATTTCTACAAGAACTGGATCAAAGACCCCGAGGGCACGCGCGACATGGTCGAGGCCATGACCCGCTCGACCCCCGGCACGGACGAATGTCCGATCGACGGCATTCCGAATGGATCGGCCCCGAGCAATTACTGAGCCTTTGCCGGCCCCATGAGTTGGACGGTCAACCATTGATGTGAATGGCCGTCCACAAATGCGGACGTTCTCATGCGTCCGTATGTGCGCGGAATGGGAATGGCGCCCGGCAAAACCGTGGCGCGGTTACAACATGGGCTGTTGAATCTGCCCGAACTGGGGGTCCCGTTGGCAGATTTTCGATGCCCCGTAGTTCTACCGCCCATCCTCTTCGCCTAAGTTCCCCGCGGCGCCGCTGGGGAGCGCCGCGGGTGAGGAACGAGCGTGGGGGCTTGGTTGCGATCGAGCGGGGGGAGTTGCCCGCGCCGGAGTGCCGCGGCAATGCGCGTGGCATTCGGGGCCGGCTTCGTCTCGAGCGCAATCGTTATGGCGAGCCCCGTCGGGGCCCAACAGGTCTTCAACGGATCTCAGACCACGCCGAACGGCATCGTCAACGGCGGGGGCGGCGTCTGGGACAACACTACGACCAACTGGACCGACGTCTTTGGCGGGACCAGCACGGCCTACGATCCTGCGTCAGCCGGCACGCTGTTCGGAAGCAGCGCTCCCTCGACGCCGGCGACGGGCGGCACGGTGACGGTGACGCCGGGCGGCGTGCAACTCACCAGCCTCGTGGGCTTCGACCTCACCGCCGACGGCTCGATCTATACCATTCAGGGCGGCGACCTCAGGCTGGCTGCGGGCGGCACCACGTTCGTCACCAACGATGTGACCGGCACTGCGGATCCCTCGGCCGTGATCGCTTCCCGCATCGTCGGCAGCGACGGGATCAATGTTCAGGGACCAGGTATCCTGGCGCTGCTCGGCGCGAACTCCTATACCGGCGGCACCTTCATCTGCAATTGCGGATCTCTGCAGCTCGGCGACGCGACCCACACCGCGAGCATGGTCGGCGCCGTCACCAACGAGGGCCTCTTCAGCATCGTCAATGCCGACACGTCGGGGATCACGTCGATCCTGAACGACTTCTCCGGCACGACGATGTTCCTCAACGCAAGCTCCGCCAGCTCGATCGTGATCACCAACAACGGCCAGGTGTATTTCGGCGATCCGCTCGGGGGTGGAGCCGACACCGCGACGGCCGGTCGGGCCACCATCATCAATGACAGCGGCCTGATCGGCTTCTTCGGACGGACTAATGCAGGCACGGCCAACATCACCAACCAGAATGGCGGCGGCACGATATTCATCGAGCAATCTTCGGCGGGCTCGGCGACGATCGTGAACAAGGATTTTGGCGGGACCGTGTTCGGGACGTTCGCCGGCTCCGACACGGCGACCGCCGGCAATGCAACCATCATCAATGAAGCGGATGGTCTCACCGATTTCGGCGCGTTCACCACGGCCGGCAATGCCACGATCATCACCAAGGACGGCGGCAGGACCGAATTCTTCGACAACTCCACCGGCGGCAACGCACGCTTCATCACCACCGGGACCGGCGTCGTCGATTTCGGTGGAGGCACCGGTCCGGCCGGCGATGGTCGCATCACCGCAGGATCGATCGAAGGCAGCGGCTTCTACTACATCGGCGGCGGCAATACCCTCGTCGTCGGCGGTAACAACCTCTCGACCGAGGTCAGCGGCGTCATCGGTGATACCTGCGGTTGCGGTCCCGCCGGCCCCGGCTCGCTGGAAAAGGTCGGCAGCGGCACGCTGATCCTCTCGGGGACGAACTCCTACACCGGCACGACCACGGTGAACGGCGGCATCCTGCGGGTCGATGGTGACATCTCGCAGTCGAGCCTGACCACCGTGAATGCAGGTGGTGCGTTGTTCGGCGCCGGAATCGTCGGCAATACCCTCATCGCCAACGGCGGCATCTATGCGCCCGGCGACGGCGGCCCGGGCTCGAGCATGCAGGTTCAGGGCGATCTCACGCTTCAGTCCGGCTCGGTCTATGTGGTGCAGGTCGGTAGCGGATCCAGCACGAGCCACGCGCTCGTTACCGGCAATGTCGCGCTGGACGGCACCGTCGGCGTCGCGCTGTATCCGGGCGCTGCGGTGATGAAGCACTATTCGATCATGAACTTCTTCGGCACCTCCGTCGGGAATTTTTCGGGTGTTGCCGCACCGGGTGGCCTCATCGGCACGACGACCGTCGGGTCGAACGAGGTCATCCTCGATTTCACGCTGAACTACGGCGCGAAATACGCGCTCAACGTCAACCAGCAGAACGTCGCCACGACGCTTCAGAACTTCTTCAACACCAACGGCTTCCTGCAGGCCAAACTCGCGGGACTTGGTCCCGGGGGCCTGACGCAGGCCTCGGGTGAATCCGCAACGGGATCGCAGCAGACGACGTTCAATGCGATGAACCTGTTCATGAGCCTGTTGACCGACGTCTTCAGCTCAGGACGCAGCGGCACGCCTGGCGCGTCGCCATTTGCCGCGGACGCGAATGCGCGCGACAAGAGCGCGCGCGACGCCTTCGCCTCGATCTATCGCAAGGCACCGGCGGCAACGTTCGAGCAGCGCTGGGATGTGTGGACGGCCGGCTATGGCGGCTCGCAGACCACGGACGGCAATGCCGGCCTCGGCTCGAACACCACGAGCAGCAGTGTCTACGGCACTGCCGTGGGCCTCGATTACCGCTTCTCGCCGTCGACGATTGCGGGCTTTGCACTCGCAGGTGGCGGGACCGCCTTCAACGTCAACGGGCTCGGCTGGGGCCGCTCCGACCTGTTCCAGGCCGGCGCCTTCGTGCGTCATACGGCGGGACCTGCCTACATCACGGCGGCGCTCGCCTATGGTTGGCAGGACGTCACGACCAACCGCGTCGTGACGGCTGCCGGTTATGACCAGCTGCGTGCGCAGTTCGACGCCAATGCCGTGTCGGGCCGCATCGAGGGCGGCTATCGCTATGCCATGCGGTGGGCCGGCCTCACGCCGTATGCGGCGCTCCAGGCCACCTTGTTCAGCCTTCCCAGCTATGCAGAGGCAGCCGTGGTCGGCAGCAACGTCTTCGCGCTCAACTATGCCGCCAAGGACGTGACCAGCACCCGCACCGAACTCGGCCTGCGCGCAGACAGGTCGTTTGCCGCGGCCGGTGGCCTCATGACCCTGCGCGGCCGCCTCGCCTGGGCGCATGACTACAATCCGGACCGCACTGTGGGCGCGGTGTTCCAGACCCTGCCGGGATCGGCTTTCGTCGTGAACGGTGCCGCCCAGGCGCGCGATTCGGCTCTGACCACGGCATCAGCGCAGATGAACTGGATGAACGGCTGGTCTGCATCGGCGACGTTCGAGGGAGAGTTCTCGAACCTCACCCGCTCCTACGCCGGCAAGGGCGTCGTGCGCTACGCGTGGTGAGGCATGGTCGCCTCCCTTGAGAGGGAGGATAGGGGAGGCCTCACTGCTTCTTCTGCGGCGGCTTGCGCGGCGGGCGCGGGGCGGCAGTGGGGGCCGGCGTCCCACTCATCTTGTTGGCGGCCTCGCTGACGTCGAGCAGCGAGCGACGGATGTCCTCGAGGTAGCCGGCCGATTTCTTTCTCATGGTGTCGGCGAGCTCGTGCAGCCCCTGTATCTTCTCGAACAGCTCGTCGGCCTTGCCGTCGACGAAGCCGGGCACCACGCCCTCGATCTTCGTGACTGCCTTATCAAAGCCCGCGAAGGCGGTGTCGACCTTGGCCATGACGGAGTCGATTTCGCCACCCTTGCTCCGGAGGTCGGCGGTGTAGTCCTCGAACGTGCGCAGGGCCTCCTTGATCGCGGGGGCGTTGCTGACAATGGTGCGGTCGACACTGTGCAGGGTGTCGACGATGGATTCGGCGTCGCTGAGATCGGCGGTCAGCACGGGGACGCCGTCCGAGTCCAGCGGCACCGGCGGCGCAGAGGGCGCGCCCCCGATCAGCGAGATCGCGGCAACGCCGGTGAGGCCCTGGAACTCGATGCCGGCCACGGTGTCCTTGCGGATCGGCGCGGTGTTGTCGAGCATCACCAGCGCCACGATCCTGCGCGGATTGTCCAGCTTGATCGACAGAATCTGGCCCGCGGGCACGCCATCGAAATTGACTGGCCCGCCGCGGCGCAGGCCGCTGGCCGAGCCGCCCTCGAACACCACGCGCAACTGGCTGCGGCTCTGGATGGTGCGCCATTTCTGCACGCCGAGCAGGCCGCCGAACGCCACGGCGATCACCGCCAGCGTCGCCGTTCCGATCACCAGATTACTCGCGCGTGCCATCAGGCGATTCTACGGCCAAAGCGGGGAAGTTGGAAGGAGCCCGGATGGTACGTAGGGCGGGTTAGCGAAGCGTAACCCGCCGTTTTCGCCTCAGCAGTCGTGTCAATCGGCGGATTTACGCTGGCGCTAATCCGCCCTACGGCCTCAATGCCCGGCAACCCGTCTAGCCGCGGCGTTGTTGAGGACGATGAGGGCATCGACCGCTACGCCCGTCCTGGTGTTGATCAGGAACGGGTTGATGTCGATCGAGGCGATCCGGTCGCCGGCATCCGCGATCAAATTGGAAAGGCCGACCAGCGCTTTCACCGCGGAGGCCTCGTGCAGGGCCGGCTTGCCGCGATAGCCGCGCAGCTTGATGCCGGCCTTGGTGCGGCCGATCAGGAGCCGCGCCTCGGCCTCGTCCAGCGGCGCGCCGGCGAGCGCGACGTCTTTCATCAGCTCGATGTCGATACCGCCGGTACCGAACAGCACGACAGGTCCCATCTCGGCATCGAGCGAGGCGCCGACGACGAGCTCGAGCTCGGCCTTGACCTGCTGCGCGATCAGGATTCCGTCCAGCTTGGGCTTGCCTTTCAACTTGCTCACCCGGGCGGTGATGGCGGCAAACGCCTTCTTCACGTCAGCTGTGCTGTTGAGGTTCAATACCACGCCGCCGATGTCGGATTTGTGCAGGATCTCGGCGCTGACGAGTTTTGCCACGACCGGAAAGCCGATCTGCTTGGCGATCTTCACCGCCTCGGCCGCCGTCTGTGCGATCGCCTCCTTCGAGATCGGAATGCCATAAGCCTTCAAGAGTTTCTTCGAGGCGACCTCGTCGAGTGCGGCGCCGCTCGCCGATTTCAGCGCCTTCTCCAGCACGGCGCGCGCGGCGGGTTTCGAGCTCGAGACGATGTCGGGCACCTCCTTGCGCAGCTTGGCGTAGTCGAGCAGCGACTTGATCGCGGTCACCGCCCGGTCCATGCCCTGCATGACCGCGAGATGCGGCAGCGATTTGCGCAAGGCCTTGGTGAAGTCGGTGAAGCCGATCGACATCGCGCTGATATAGATCACGGGCTTGCCGCCCTGGCGCGCCATGTCATCGACGATGCGCAAGTTGCGCTCGCGCAGCTCGTGCGGCGTCTTCGGCAGCTCGGCATCGACGATGACGATGTCGATATCAGGATCGTCGATCATCAGCTTGATCGACTTCATGTAGACGGAGGGATCGACCACCGCGGCAAAGCCGGCGTCGAGCGGGTTGCCGACGATAGACCCCGGCCCGAGCATCTTCGCCAGTTCGGAGCCGACGTGCGGGCTGAGCGGCGCAAAGTTCAGGCCCTCGGCATAGAAGGCATCCAGCAGCATGCCCCGCTTGCCGCCCGACAGCGTGACCGCCGCGAGCCGGTCGCCCTTGGGCACGACGGAGTGAACGAAGCATTCCGTGGTCTCGATCAGCTCGTCGAGGCCGCCGACCCGGATCACGCCTTCGCGCGTTGCAACGGCGTCGAACGTCTCGATCGAGCCCGCGAGCGCGCCGGTATGCGCCATCGCCGCGGCGCGGCCGCCCTCGGAGGCGCCGAGCTTAAGTGCGATCACGGGCTTGCTGGCAGCGCGCGCCGCCTTGCAGGCATCGCGAAAGGCCTTGGTGTTGCGCACGCCTTCGAGGTAGACGACGATCACCTTGATGCTTGGGTCCTCGGCGAAATAGCGCATCAGGTCCGGCGTCTCGAGCCCGGCCTCATTGCCTGATGTGACCATGTAGCCGACACCGACACCGCGGTCTTCCAGCGCCTGGCGGATCGCCATGACGATCGCGCCGGACTGCCCGGCGATCGCCACCGCGCCCTGTTCCATGGTGACGATGCGATCATCGATGTTGGTGAAGAGCTTTTCGCCGGCGCTTAGGTTGCCGAGGCAATTCGGGCCGGTGACGGCAAGTCCGGTCTCACGTATCGCCGCTTGCAATTCGGCCGCGAGCTTCTGGCTTTCCTCGTCCTGCAATTCGCTGAAGCCCGAGGTGACGATGGTGGCCGACCGTGCGCCGGCGGCCGCGGCGTCGCGGATCACCTGGACCGCAAAGCGCGCCGGCACCAGCACCAGAACGTGATCCGGCTTTTCCGGGAGGCTCGCAAAGTCCTTGTAGCAGGGGACGCCCCAGATCGTCTCCCGCTTGGCGTTGACCGGATAGAGGCCGCCCTCGTAACCGTACTTGATCAGATTGTTCCAGATGCGTTCGGCATAATTGCCAGGCTTGTCGGTCGCGCCCACGAGCACGATGTTGTGCGGGTGCAGCATGGCATGGATGCCCTTGACGATCTCTCCGGCGTCGGGCGGTGGAGACCATGGGCGCGGAGAGACCGATGCGGCGGGCACTTGAGCTTCCATGCGCTTCCTCACTTCTTGTTCTTGTTGCAACGCGCGCCCCGCGGCGGCTTCGGGGGCTGATCCTGGCCGCTCCATGCCGCGAGGCGGAATGGGCAAGACTTGACGACAAAGATTTGGCGATGAGGCTAGCATCACGAGACTTTTGGCGAAAGTGCGAACGGTCCGGCAAGATGCTAGGAAACCGTGACCCTCATTCTCTCAAATGGTGATCATGCCGCTGCTGTCCATCGTGGTGCCGACCCTCGATCGTCCCGACACGCTTCGCCACGCGCTTGCGACCATGGCGTGCCAGCCTGCGCATGCAGATTGCGAGTTCATCGTTCAGAACAATGGCGGTAATCCCGAGATTGCGAGGATCGTTGCAGACCTCAAGGACGAGCGCTTCAGGCATTTTGCCAGCGAGACCGTTCTGACCATGACCGACAATTGGGAGGCGGCGCTCGGCCACACCTCGGGCGAGTACGTCGCCTTCATCGGCGACGATGACGGGCTGATGCCCTACGCTTGTGCCACGGCATCGGAGATGCTCTCCGACCGAAACATCGATCTCCTGAGCTGGAGCGCCTACACCTATCACTGGCCGAGCTATTACCATCCGGCCTTCCGCAACCGGCTGCTCGCCGAGATCGACCTGACCTCGTCCGTGAAGCGAGTGTCGTCACGCGACGAGCTGGCGCGCATCTTCGGCTTCCAGGCGCACTATGCGCATCTGCCGATGATCTACAATTCGTTCGTCCGCCGCAGCATCATCGATCGGATGCGCGCGATCGGTGGGCGCTACTTCATCGGTCTATCACCCGACGTGGCGTCCGGTATCGCCAACGCCGCACTGACCGACAGTTTTATCCGACTGTCGCGGCCTCTGAGCATGGCCGGGTTCTCGCAGCACAGCACCGGTCACGCGCTGTTCTTCGAGACCACTGATCTGCTCGAGACGCCGCGAGGGGCGCGCGATTTCGGACCCATTGACGAGGATCCCCAACTCCCCGATCTCAACGCCCTCCAGCTCTTCATCGCCAAGGACATGCTTGTCCTCAAGCGTCTGCTGCTGGCGGATCACGGCGATGTGCGGCTCGACTTCAAGGCGCTGGCACAGGCGCTCGCGACCGACATCAACCATCGGCCGCCCCTGTATGATCGGACCGTGCAGACCATCGGCGAACTCGCCCGCACGCATGGGTTCGACGTCGCCGACATCATCATTCCTGCCCGCCTTGCGGATCGGCCGCCACCCCGCGGGGGTGTTCGCGTGACCGGACCGAACCGTGTGGTTTACGAGCTGGATGGTTCTGCGCTTGGGCTCAATTCGATTGCGGACGCAGTGCGCGTGATCGCGCAGTTCGTTCCGGATCAGGGGCCGCTCGATCCTGCCGCTCTGAAGGCTCCCGTGTCCTCGCCGGTCCTCGGCGTGAAGGAGCTCGAATTCGCGCATGGCGGAGCGGGCGTCGCCGCGTTGATCGAGGGATGGAGCGAGCCGGAGCAATGGGGCACCTGGTCCATTGGCAGGAATTGCGTGCTCCGGTTCGAGGTCCATCCCATTCCGTCACGGCCGGTCGAGCTTGTGCTGGCGTGCCGGGCCTTCGTTTCCGACGGAAATCCGCAATTGCGGGCGGCCTGCCGCGTCGGCAACGGAGCGCCGCAGCAACTGACATTCTCGAGAGAGGCGTTCGCGGGCTTGCGCAGGTTGATGCTCGATCCCGCCGCGATTGCCGCCGACGGGACGTTGACCATCAGCCTGTCGCTATCCGATCCACGCTCTCCCGCGGATCTCGGACTGAGCTCCGACGCGCGACCTCTCGGCATCGGGCTCGAGCGGATCTGGCTCGATCACGACGTCCGCGCGGCGCGAGGTGAGTGATCGTCACCGCTCAGTACCCCAGCAGGCTCAGCTTGTGGGCGTAGTGAAAGACGACCTGCCTCGCGAGATAGGGGGCGATGGCGCGGCGAATCTGTATCTGTGTCGGATCGAAGCCGAGAGCGCGGCGCCTCAAGATGCCCATCTCCCGGACGCCGATCGCGTAGGTCGATGCCGTCTTCTGGGCATCATGGATTCGGAAGCAGGCGAGAAATCGCGGCAGGCGCACGAATTTGAATCCCGCGGCCTGTGCCCGCAGGATGAAGTCCCAATCCATCGCGTAGTGGAAGCTCTCGTCGATCGGACCGACTCTGTCCCACACGCGCCTGCGCCAGAACATCGTCTCCTGCGGGATATAGTCGGCATATTGCAGCGCGCGCCCGTCATGGGGCGGCAGCACGGCACGGCCGACCTCGAGTCCCTCGCGATCGACGAAGACGCGATGGCCATAGACGATGTCGACATGCGGATGCGATGTGAAGTAGTTGGCAACATAGGCCAGCGTCCCCGGCAGCAGCATGTCGTCGCTGTTGAGATAGGCCATGATCTCGCTGTCGACGCCGGCGAAGCCGAGATTGATGGCGTTCGATTGTCCGCTGTCAGGTTCGCTCCTCCAGCTGATGCTCTCGCCGCGGCCCTTCAGGAGATCAGCCGTGCCGTCGATCGAGGCGCCGTCCTGCACGTGGTAATACAGGTTCGGATAGTTCTGGCTCACGATGCTGTCGATCGTGGCGCCGAGATATTGCGCCTGGTTGTAGCTCGGCGTGACCATCGCGATCCGCGGTGCATTTTCGTGGATCGAGGGTGCCGGCGGGAAGGCCGTCAGGTTGAGCAGGCGCGGAGGATATTGCTCGAAAGTCCACATCGGCGGACGCCGCCAGAGGCTCCGGAGCGAGGATCGCCTTTGCCCGGCGGCGATGAGATCCTGATTCCTTTCGAGCAGCGCGACGCGATTTTCGAGCTGCTCCATTCGCTGTTCGAGGCGCTGCCTGAACTCGTCGTCCATCTATCGAGCTTTCGCAAATTACAACGTATAATAATCAATGGGACCTTCTTACAGGTCTCTGGTCGACGGCGCCAGTTCACGGTCGCGTCAAACGCGATGGACCGGCGTGTCCGGCGCGATTTGAGAGGGCTCGATCGTTCCCGGACGGGCCGATTGCGAACCGCTATTCACGCGCTTCGATCAAGGTGGCATGCATGACATAGCGCTCCGGCCCGGACGTAACGGCGTCGAACGGCCAGCAGGTCGTGAGCACAAGTTCCACACCCTGCGTCGAGGGATCGATGCCCGACGCGTCGAAACGGACAACGGCCGAAGAATCCGCCCGATAGCGAAAATGCCTGCCGTCACGGCGGGTGATCTCAACGATGTCTCCGACGGCAACATTCCGCAAGAAACGGAAATGTGTGTCACGATGCGCTGCGTATACGGCAACACCGCGCTCGCCCGCATCAGCCGTTCGGCTGATATGGCCCGGCCCGAAGGCAAGCGCCTGGCCGCTCGTACCTTCCAGCACGATCGCGCTGGCGCCTATCCGCTTCACCTCGATCCGCGCGACCGGCCAGGTATCGGCCCATGCCCATGGTTTGATCACCTCGCCCGTCGCAAGGCTCTTGTCGAACGCGCGCTCCAGCAGCACCTGCGCCAGCCACGCCTTGGCATGGATGTAGGCGCCGTCGCCGAACAGGATGAGGCCGATCAGTGCCAGAACCAGGGGAGATGAGAGGCGGGGCATGACATCTACTCTCGTCATTGCGAAGCAATCCAGATTGTCTGAACGGCGGCAGTCTGATTGCTTCGTGGCTTCGCTCCTCGCAATGACAGGAAAAAGACGCGCGCGGCCGTTGGTATGGGACGGGCAGCCGCGCGCGCTAACAGAGGAGTTCGGGGCGGCTCCTCTCTCAAGCGGCGTCGGTGAGCAAGAGCCGACGCCGGTTGAACACGAACAGGATCAGGGCGAGCACGATCAGGACCAGGCCTGCGATCATCTTCAGCTCGGCTGAAGTTGCTGTCTTGGGCAGACGGATCGCGTCGGGCGCTGCGGGGGTCGGACGCCGCGCGGCGGGTGAGGTGCTCGCATCGGCATGGCGTTCACGCAAGTGTGCCGGGACCTGCGGCCGTTCGCCGAACACCTTCTCGAAATCCCAGCCGGCGGGCAGGTTGATCGGCAATTCGCTGAGCTTGAGCGGCGCGCCTTCTGGCCGGCTCGGCGTCTTGTCGACGGCGACAAGGCTGGTCAGGCGCGTGACGATCTGATGGTCGAGCGCCAGCGCCAGGATCGCCTTGTCGGCCTCCTCGGGCGCGAGCTCCCGCATGGCGCGCGCCACTTCGGCATCGCCGATCTTGCGCTTGGCCCAGAGCTTTGACAGGCCATTGCCTTCGGCGGCATTTTGCAGCGGCAGCGTCACTGACCATGGACGGTCGTCGACGCGGCCCCTGATCTCGAGCGAGCCTGCGAGCTTGTCGAGCTTTGCTGCCAGCACCAGCGGCTCCCCGCGATAGACGTCCGGGATAATCGCCGGGGTCACGTCGGCGTTGGCCTCGGAGAATTTCGCGGTGAGGCCGGTGACGGCCGGATTTTCCAGCTTGGCGAACAAGCCGCGCATGCGCTCCTCCACCTGCTCGACGGAACCGATATGGGTGAAGGCACCACGGCCGAGCTCGGCGGCGCGGGTCATCAGATAGGTGTTCGGCGCCGAGCCGATGCCGACCATGAAGACGCGCGAGCGGCCGCGCATCGCCGTGATCGTTTCGAACAATTGCTGTTCGTTGCCGATTGCGCCGTCGGTCAGGAAAACGACCTGGCGAACCATGCCGGTGTCGCCGAGCTTGTCTGCCAGCGCGGCGCGCATTGCCGGCACCATCTCGGTGCCGCCGCGCGCCTGCAACGCGCTCACGAACGAGGTTGCCTCGCCGACATGGGCAGCGTCTGCCGTCACGGAGGTTGGAAACAGCATGTCCATGGTATCGTCGAAGCGAATGACGTTGAAACTGTCGGTCGGCTGGAGCCGGGACAGAGCGTAGGCGAGGCTCGCCTTGGCCTGGACGATCGACGTGCCGCCCATCGAGCCCGAATTGTCGATCACGAACACGACCTCACGCGGCAATGGCTTTTGTGTCGTCTGTTCGGCGCTGGGCGGAGTGACGAAGGCGAGCAGGTAGTCGGCGTCGCCGACATGTTCGCGGAACAGGCCGACCGATGGCGCCTTCTCGGCGGCGGCCTTCCAGGTCAGCTCGAAATCGCGGTCAGCCGGGACGGCGCCGTCGGCGAGCGTGATGACACGCGCCATGTTGTCCGGACTTTCGATCTTGACCTTATGGTGGTGGCTCTTGACCTCGCCGAGCGCGAAGCCGGCCTTCAGGCGCACCGTGATGCTGGTCGGATTGACCGGTGCATTCCTGGCGGGATCGAGCACAGGCGGCGAGAGGCGGTCGCGGTCCGGTACCGGGTCCGAGGTCGCCGCGCCCCAGCCCGATCCGTCCTTGCGGAAGTCGACGCTCTGCACGATCGGCGCCGGATTGTAGCGCGGTCCGACCACCAGCGGCAGACGCAGTGAATATTCGTTGCCGGATTGATGCACCGGCTCCTGATATTCGATCTGCACCAGCACGGTTTCGCCGGGGCCGATATTGGCGACCGAATTGGTAAAGATGTTCGGCCGCTCCTGCTCGGTGAGCGCGGCCCTCTGACCGGTGCGGCGTGCCTCTTCGTAGATCACGCGGGCCTGCTGGCGCTCCTTGATGTCGCCGACGATGACGCGGTCGCCGACCACCATCTTCAGCGTATCGACGGCGCCGCCGGTCGCGAGCGGATAGACATAGGTTGCTTCGACCCAGTCCTTGGTCGGGTTGCGGAAGATTTGGGTGACGCGCGCGCGCAGCGTCGGGCCCGAGACCGTGATGTCGACGTCGGTGCCGAGGCGGATCGCTTCGGTGGTGGCGCCATCCTCCTTCAGGAGGAGGGAGCCGGACTTGGCGTCGCCGGGCTGGAGCAGGCTGGCCTGCTCGGTCGTTGCCGACCAACTGGTTCCGAAGCTGACGAGCAGGGCCACGAAGGCCATCAGCATCACCGCGATGCCCTGCGCGAGAAGAAACAATCCGAGCTTGATCAGCCCCTTCAACATGGGGTGCTCGTCGTTGTCGGCTGTGTCGTAGGTGTCCATTGGCCTGCTCCCGGAAGGACGTTTGCTGGCTCTGAGCATTCGCTGGGAGGGGCCGATTTCGCGAGCAGAATGATCGGTCATGTTCCGCCGCGGCCGGCCCGGGCAAGCCGCCGTGGGGCGCCCATGTGCGGTTTTGTGCTGATTTGTCCGCCCTGCTAGAATGGCCGTGCTGGAGCAGGGTTAGCGATGCAGATGCAGGATAAACTCACCGACAAGCAGCTTTCGGACGAGCAGAGCCGCGAGATCGCCGAGACCATTCGCGAGGAGCTCGCCAGACGCCGGATCTCCCGGCAGACGCTGGCCGAGCAGGCCAAGCTCAGCCTGTCGACGCTGGAGAAGGTGCTCGGCGGCCGGCGGCCGTTTACGCTGGCGACGACGGTCCGGCTGGAGCAGGCGCTGGGCGTTTCCTTGCGCAAGGGCCCCGTCGTGGCGGCGCCTCAGGCCGCCAACGATGTCGCTCCCGACAGTCTTGGCTCCTATGCGCATCGCGCCGTGACCTGGCTCGAGGACGTCTACATCACGCTGCGGCCGTCGTTCGGCGACAAGGACGCGATCTTCGCTTACCGCACCGAGATCGTCTGGGAGCCGAAGGTGTCTTCGCTGGTCTTTCGGGAGGGCGATCGCACCGATACCGCCTACGAGCATACCGGCGAGGTCGCCGTCCCGCATCAGTCAGGCTTCATCTACCTCGTCATCATCAAGCACGGCCAGCACCGCGTGATCACGGTGTCGCGGCCGACGGTCGCCGGCGAGATGTACGGCATCATCTCGACGCTCCGCGCCGGGCCTGGTTCACAGCTCACGCCGATCGCAGCGCCGATCGCCTACGTACCGCTCCGGAACGTCCCGAGGCCGTCGCTGGGCAGGGTCGGGCCCGGCGACGCCAACCATGCGTTGTACGGAAAGCATCTACGCCGCACGGTGGAAGAATCCTTCGCACTGTTTCTGTCGGTATAGTCCGCAAGAAAGAATCCGGAATGGCGTTGCCTGCGTCTATAAGGGGGTATGCAGAACGCGCGCGCCCCATGCATCGGCGAATCTCCGCTGTTCTCCATCATCATCCCGCTCGAATATCACCGCGGGCAATGGGAGCTGTCCTGGCTCGGTTGGACGTCGCAGACCGCAGATAGATCGCTTTACGAAATCATCCTGGTGGTGCCGCCGGACTTCGCCGCGCGCGAGGAGCTGAAGGTGCTGGCTTGCGACCAGGCGCGCCTGGAATTCACCGCTTCGGATCACGACATCGGGCTCTGCGCATTTGGCGCCGCCAAGGCCCGCGGCAGTTATCTGTTCTTCACGGAGTCGCATTGCTGGCCCGAGCCCGAAGTAATCGAGCTGTGCATCCGCGCGATCGACGCGCATCCCGACTGGGCCGCCTTCTCCTGCCGCTCGGTGCCGATTTGCCATAACAGGCTCTCGGAAGCCGAGGCCACAATGTACCAGGCCGACATCGAATTCGGCATGAAGCAGCATCCCTGGCGCAAGGTGCTCGATCAGTGCTTCGTGACGCGGCGTGACGTCTATTGGGAATGCGGAGGCCTGCGCGAGGAGCTCGGCCATTTTGCCGAATGGGTGCTGGCCGCGGCCTATCACGCGAGAGGTCACGCCATCGGTTATCTGGAGGAGGCGCGCTTCCATCATTATTACATCGGCGAAATCGGCGAGCTCAAGACCTTCACGCTCGATTTCGTCGAGGGCGAGATCCGATATCTCAGCGAGGCGCGCCGCGAGCCCGGCAGCGAGCTGCTCGAAGTTCCAGTCGAATGGGTTGAATGGGCCGGATTCGACGTATCGCTCGCCCGCGCTGCGTCGAATGCGCTCCTGCATTACTGCTTTGCAGGCCGCGGCTGGAGGCCGCCAGGGGAAAAACTGCGCGCCTTCTGGCATTGGGGTGCACTGGCTCTGTGCGGCGATCTTCCGGCGCGCTTCGCCGCGCGCCTGGCCGTCCTGCAATCGCATTTCGGTCTGCGCGCGCTGACGATGATCGGATCGAGCGAAGCGATCGCGCGATGGATGAGACGCTACATCGCCTCGCTGATCCATCTGCAGCGGCTCGAATGCATTCGTCGCATTCGCGGCCATGCCGGGCCGGCGGTGAAATTCCTGGGAGATCGCGTTCTCGGGCAAGTCGGATTCCATGCCCTCGAATCGTCAGCGGGGCACACCTTCCGCTGGAGCGAGCCCCAGGCCGCCGTTCGCATCCAGGGGGGCGCGGGCCGCAACACCGTTCGGATCCGAAGTCCCGCCTTGCGCGCGCCGCTGCGCGAGATCGGTGTGCATTTCTATCTCGACGGCGTGCACGTTGATGCCTCCGCGATCGCAATCGGCCCTGATAGCTATACGATGGACCTCGATCTGCCGCCCTCGGGCATCGCCATCCTGGCATGGTCCTGCCCCGAGTTGAGGGGGATTGGCGATTCCCGCCGCCTTGGTCTTTCCGTGGCATCCATCGAGGTGAGCCAGGATGCCGGAGCTTCAATTTCAGCCTAGAGCCTGATCCGGAAAAGTGCCTGGCGGTTTTTCGAGAAGACCACGCTCAAACAACGACCTGAAGCGCGATGACGATTCATCCTGATCGCATCGCGCTTTGGTCAGACGAGGTTGGCCGGCGTCGAGCTAGCCTCCGGTTTCGGCGCTGATGATATCGCCAAACAGTTCCCACTGACCCTTCTTGAAGCGCCACATCTTGAGCTGCTCGATCGGCGCGAAGTCCGTGGCGGAGGTGTTGATCTTGATCCCCGGGATCAGCGTGTCGGGGACGAAGTCCTTGAGACTGGCGGCCTGCTTCATCACGTTATCTCGGGTCAGGTTGTCGCCCGACTGCTTCAGCACCTGCACCATCGTCTGGGCCGCGGCGTAGGCGTAAACCAGATTGGCGTCCGAAATGTTCGCGCCGGGCATGTACTTGTCGATGAAGGTCATGAACTTCTTCATGCCCTCGTCGTCCTTCCACTGCGGATCGGAGGCGTCCTTCAGATAGCCGGCCGACAGCACGCCTTCAGATGCCTCGAGGCCGGCTGGCTTCATTACCGCGCCGATCGACACCGAGACGTCGGTCATCAAATGCATCGGCTTCCATTCCAGCTCCGCGATCTTCTTGATGGCCTGCGCCGCGAATTTGGGGGTGGCGATGTTCACGAAAACATCGGCGCCGGTGCCCTTGAGCTTGACGATATGGGCGTCGATCGACGGTTCCGACGTCTCGTAGCTCTCTTCGGCCACGATCAGCTTCGATGCCTTGTCACCGAACACGTCCTTGATGCCGGCGACGTAGTCCTTGCCGAAATCGTCGTTGGCATAGAAGATCGCGACCTTCGCGTCCGGCTTCTCCTTCAGAATGTACTTGGCGAAGATCTGGGCCTCGACCCGGTAGCTGGGCTGGAAGCCCATGGTCCAGGGAAAATTCTTCGGGTCGTTCCACTTGCTGGCGCCGGTGGCGAGGAACAGCTGCGGCACCTTCTTGGCATTGTGATATTTCTGCACAGCGGTCTGGGTCGGGGTGCCCAGCGCGTTGAAGATCAGGAACACCTCGTCGCTCTCGATCAGCTTGCGGACCTGCTCCACGGTCTTGGGCGGCGAATAGCCGTCATCATAAGAGATCCAGTTGATCTTGCGGCCGTTGATGCCGCCCTGATCGTTGACCATCTTGAAGTAGGCCTCCTCGGTCTTGCCGATGATGCCGTAGGCGGAAGCGGGACCGGAATAGGCCTCGACATTGCCGATCTTGATCTCGGTGTCGCTGGCGCCGGTGTCGTATTTCTTCTGCGCGAAAGCACCCTGGGTGGAGAGCAATGTCAGGGCAGTTGCCGCGGCGAGCAGGACGAGTTTCTTGTTCTTCATGGAAATTCCTTGGGGTTTCTTGTTGGGTAGGGCAGGCACTTCAAAAAGAAAAAGCGCCCGCGAGGGGCGCTTGGGTCAGGCGTTGGCGACTTTCCTGTCGACTTCGGAGGCCACCGAGAACTCCTTGCGCAAGGTCGGCTTGTGGATCTTGCCCGTGGCGTTGCGGGGCAGCGCGTCGACGAAGCGGATCTGGCGTGGACATTTGAAGCGCGCCAGATTGGCCGCGCAATGCGCGAAGACATCGGCGTCGGTCAGCTTTTGGCCCGACTTGACCGCGACGATGGCCAGGCCCACTTCGCCCCATTGCGGATCGGAAATGCCGATCACGGCGGCCTCGGCGACGGCCGCGAGCTGGTGCAGGACGTTCTCGACCTCGGCCGGATAGACGTTCTCGCCGCCGGAGATGTACATGTCCTTCCAGCGGTCGACGATGTAGTAGAAGCCCTCTTCGTCGACGCGCGTCGCGTCACCGGTGTGCAGCCAGCCGTCGGTGAAGGAGGTCTTGTTCGCCTCCGGCCTGTTCCAGTAGCCCGGGGTGATGTTCGGCCCCTTGACCCAGAGCTCACCGAGCTCGCCGACATCTGCATCGCTGCCGTCGGGGCGCACGATGCGCACTTCGGTGTGCAGCACGGGCTTGCCGGCGGAGCCGGCCTTGCGCGCCGCATCCTCGCGGTCGAGCACCAGCACGGCCGGCGAGGTCTCGGTCATGCCGTAACCCTGCTGGAGCGCGACGCCGCGCGCTTCCCAGACTTTCAAGAGCGGTACCGGCATCGGCGCGCCGCCGACGCCTCCGACGATCAGCCGGCCGAGATCGGTCGTTGGGAAAGCGGGGTGTTGCGCCATGAACTGGTAGATCGCGGGCACGCCGAAGAACACGTTGATGCCCTGTGCGGGATCGTTGATCAGGCCGAGCGCGGTACCGGGATCGAACGCGCGCATGATCATCACGGTGCCGCCGGCATGCAGCACGGGATTGGTGTAGCAATTCAGCCCGCCGGTGTGGAACAGCGGCAGCACGGTGAGCAGAACCGAGGACGGTCCGATACAGGCGGGACCGCCGAGATTGACGCAATTCCAGAAGGTCATGCCATGGGTGATGGTCGCGCCCTTCGGATGTCCTGTCGTGCCCGACGTGTACATGATGGTCGAGACGTCATCGAGCGTGACCTGCTCGATCGCCTCGAGCGGCTTTGCGCCGGCGATGCCGGCCTCATAGGACCCGCCGGGTCCGAGCAGCAGGCTGGTCGCGATGCCGCACAGCTTTGCGACGGCAAGCGCGGTCTCGGCGAGATCGGTGTCGTGGATCATCACCTTCGGCGCGCAATCGCCGGTGATGAACTGAAGCTCGGGAACGGTGAGGCGGGTGTTCAGCGGCACGAAGATCGCGCCGAGGCGGCCGCAGGCGAACTGGACCTCCAGCGTATCGGTCGTGTTCAGCGCCAGCACCGCGACACGGTCGCCGCGTGCGACGTTCAGCGTGTGGCGCAGGAAAGAGGCGAGGCGCGAGACTCGGGCGTCAAGCTGCGCATAGGTCAAGCGGCGCTCGCTCGCGAGGTCGATCACCGCAACCTTGTCAGGCGTGCGGCGGCCATGATGAACGATCCAGTCGTAGTAACGAACGGCCAAGAATTCCTCCCTCGGCGGTCTTGTGCCGCCTGCATCCTTATTGCCGTGCACCATGCCCGGCATGGCCTTGGGGCCAGCCGGAGTTGGTGCATCGACGTCTTTTTTTATTTGGAGTTGGCGCGCGAGGGGGCAAAATCGTCTTGCGTTGAGTTGCTAGGCCGGGGCCTGCGCCAGAGTGGTTCGCCGGTCAGCCACTCTGCGCAAGTGAGCCGCCGATGTTCCGGCCATGGTGAACGAGACGAATCCGTCCGCGAGGCGAGACTGCGATGAAGAGCCCGTTCTATACCGCCGAGCACGATGCCTTCCGCGACATGATGCGCCGCTTCGTCGAGAAGGAGATCTCCCCGTTCGCCCATGAGTGGGACGAGGCCGGCGAATTCCCCCGCGCGCTCTATCGCAAGGCGGCCGGGATCGGTCTGTTGGGGCTGGGATTCCCTGAGGAATATGGCGGGATCGCCGCCGACCAGTTCATGAAGATCGTGGCGAGCCAGGAATTGGCGCGGGCGGGCGCCGGAGGCGTCAGCGCCAGCCTGATGAGTCACACCATCGGCTCCCCCCCCCC
>NZ_AJQF01000306.1:0-6381 GCF_000261705.1 Bradyrhizobium genomosp. III
GTTAAAGCACGCGTGCTGCCGCAGGTGCTGTCAGGCGACAAGATCTCCGCGCTCGCGATCACCGAGCCGGGCGGCGGCTCCGATGTCGCGAACCTCGCCACAAGGGCGCGGCGTGACGGCGATCACTACGTCGTGACCGGCGAGAAGACCTTCATCACCTCAGGGATGCGCGCCGACTATCTGACCGTTGCCGTGCGCACGGGCGGCGAGGGCGCCGGCGGCGTCAGCCTGCTCCTGATCGAGGGCGACACGCCCGGCCTGTCCAGGACGAAACTGAAGAAGATGGGCTGGTGGGCCTCCGACACCGCGACGCTGCATTTCGACGAATGCCGCGTGCCGGCCGAAAACCTGATCGGCGAGGAAGGCCAGGGCTTCAAGATCATCATGCAGAATTTCAACAGCGAGCGCATGGGCATGGCGGCCGGCTGCACCGCCTTCGCCCGGGTCTGCCTCGTCGAGGCGGTCGCCTACGCCAGGGAGCGCAAGACTTTCGGCAAGCCGCTCGCGCAGCATCAGGTGATCCGTCACAAGATCGTGGACATGGCGCAGAAGGTCGCCGCAAGTCAGGCGATGCTGGAAATGCTGGCGTGGCGGCTCGAGCAGGGCGAGAGCCCGGTCGCGGAAATCTGCATGATGAAGAACCAGGCGACGCAGACAATGGCGTTCTGCGCCTCGGAAGCCGTACAGATTTTCGGCGGCGCCGGTTTCATGCGCGGCATCAAGGCCGAACGCATCTACCGCGAGGTCAAGGTCAACGCCATCGGCGGCGGCACCGAGGAGATCATGAAGGATCTGGCCAGCCGGCAGATGGGATTGTGACGGACGCCGTCATTCCGGGGCGACGCGAAGCGTCGAGCTATGGTGCGCAATTGCGCACCTGAGAATCCATCGGGCTCCAGACTCCGTAGTGAAATGGATTCCGGGTTCATCGCTGCGCGATGCCCCGGAATGACGAGAGGACAAAATGCTATTCACCGCCGACCACGACGACATCCGCCGCTCCCTGCAAAAGTTCATCGCCAATGAGATCAACCCTCATGTCGATGACTGGGAGAAGGCCGACATCTTCCCGGCGCACGAGCTGTTCAAGAAGATGGGCAGCCTCGGCTTCCTCGGCCTGAACAAGCCCGTGGAGTTCGGCGGCTCCGGCCTCGACTATTCCTATGCGCTGATGATGGCGGAGGAGCTGGGCGCCATCACCTGCGGCGGCGTGCCTATGGCGATCGGGGTGCAGACCGACATGGCGACGCCGGCGCTGGCGCGGTTCGGCTCCGACGAGGTGCGGCGCGAATTTCTGGCGCCGTCGATCTCAGGCGATTTCGTCGCCTGCATCGGGGTCTCCGAGCCGGGCGCAGGCTCCGACGTCGCCTCGATCAAGACCCAGGCACGCTCCGACGGCGATGACTACGTGATCACCGGCGGCAAGATGTGGATCACCAACGGCACCCAGGCCGACTGGATCTGCCTGCTCGCCAACACCGGCGATGGGCCCGTTCATCGCAACAAGTCGCTGATCTGCGTGCCCATGAAGGCCAAGGGTGTCACTGTCGCGCGAAAACTCGACAAGATGGGCATGCGCTCATCCGACACCGCACAGATCTTCTTCGACAATGTCCGTGTGCCCAAGCGCAACCGGATCGGCGAGGAGGGCAAGGGCTTTACCTACCAGATGATCCAATTCCAGGAGGAGCGGCTCTGGGGCGCGGCGGCTTGTCTTAAGGCGCATGAATACATTATCGATCAGACCATCGAATATACCCGCAACCGCAAGGCCTTCGGCCAGAGCATCCTCGACAACCAGGTCGTGCACTTCAAGCTGGCGGAGATGCAGACCGAGGTCGAGCTGCTGCGCGCGCTGATCTATCGCGCCGCCGAGCAGTTGGTCGCAGGCGAGGACGTGACCAAGCTTGCGACCATGGCCAAGCTGAAGGCCGGCCGGCTCGGCCGCGAGCTCACCGACGCCTGCTTGCAATATTGGGGCGGAATGGGCTTTACCAACGAGACGCCGGTCAGCCGCGCCTATCGCGACAGCCGCCTGACCTCGATCGGCGGCGGTGCCGACGAGGTCATGCTGATGGTCTTGTGCAAGATGATGGGCACGCTGCCCGGCAGCAAAGGAAGCTCTTGATGATCACGCTCTATCACTGCGACGCCGCGCGCTCGTTCCGTCCGCTCTGGATGCTGGAAGAGATGGGGCTGCCGTATGAGCTGAAGATGCTGCCGTTCCCACCGCGGGTCTTCGCCAAGGAATATCTGGCGCTCAATCCGCTCGGCACGATTCCCTTCATGGTCGACGGCGAGACGAAGATGACCGAATCCTCCGGCATCTGCCACTATCTCGGCATCAAGCACGGCCCGACGCCCCTGATGGTCGGCCCGGAAGATCCCGCCTATGGCGCGTTCCTGAACTGGATGTATTTCAGCGACGCCACGTTAACCTTCCCGCAGACGCTGGTGCTCCGATACACCCAGCTCGAGCCGGAGGAGCGGCGCAATCCGCAGGTCGCCGGCGACTATGCAAAATGGTTCCTGGGCCGGTTGCGCGCCGTCGAGGCAGCGACGGCCAATGCCGAAACATTGTGCGCCGGCCGCTTCACCGCCGCTGACATTGTCATCGGTTATGCGCTTCGGCTGGCCGACAATATCGGGCTCGCCAAGGATTTTGGGCCAAATGTCGCGGCCTATTGGGCGCGCCTGCAGCAGCGGGACGGTTTCAAGCGTGCGGTTGCTGCGGAACAGAAGGCTGGCGCCGAGCAGAATGTTGCACCGCGCGTGAGGGCGTAAGGACGCGTCATTCCGGGCGATGCGGAGCATCGACTATGGTGCGCCGTTGCGCACCTGAGAATCTCGAGGTTCCCCGGTGCGCAATTGCGCACCTGAGGTTCGGTCCTATCGACCGCCCCGGAACGACTCGCTGTGTCTTTTGACAGCGCTATCCCGTCGTGACAGCGCCCAAATTTCCGCTAAGGTGACCTCCGTCCGCAGCGGCCAGAGAGCCGCGCGAGGAGGATCCCAATGGAAGATAAAGGTCGCGAATCCGACCATCTGATGCTGATCACGCCGGAGCGGGTATTCTATGCCGGCCTGCTCGGCCGCCCTCGCAAGCGGACCCCCGGCTGCTGCCATATCTACGTCGCGGTGAAAGGCAGCCTGCATCTGACGATCGACGACGTCCACACGTCGGACGAGTTGATCGTGACCCTGCCGAACCAGCGCCACACCATCGCCAGCGACTATCGCACCGTGATCAGCGTGACGCTGGAGCCGGAAAGCATGCCGGATGGCGTGATCGAGGCTTTGGCCGAGCGGCTGCGAGGGCCGGACAAGGCTCTCTATGCCCGCAAGATCCTCGCCGCTTACGCGTTGCTGCGCCAGCGCCGCTATGGCGACATCACCACCGCCGAATTCGACGAGATGTGCTTTGGCGAGGCGCTCGCCCGCCGCGTGCTCGATCCGCGCGTGACCCGGGCGGTCGCCCGCATCGAGCGTTTCTCGGGCGAGCCGGTGACGGCCGATACCTGCGCGGCGGAGGCGGGGCTTTCGGCCTCGCGCTTCCTGCATCTGTTCAAGGAGGAGACCGGCATCTCCTTCCGCTCCTTCCGCGCCTGGAAGCGCGCGCGGCATTTGCTGCACTTCGCCAACCAGGACCTCAACCTCGCCCATCTCGCGCAGGACATCGGCTATCCCGACTCGACGCATTTCAGCCATTCAATCCGCCGCTTCTACGGATTGAAGCCGCGCGCGATCTTCGTCGGCTCGCGCGACCTTGCGATCTATCGCAGCACGGAGACGGTGCGGCTCGCGGAGGCGAGTTAGGCTCGCTCTCGTAGGGTGGGCAAAGGCGCTCTTGCGCCGTGCCCACCACCTCTCGGCAACTGGCAAAGATGGTGGGCACGCTTCGCTTTGCCCACCCTGCGAATTCGTCGTGTTTTCCAGCTTCTCCGCGCAAGAAGCCGCATGCCGCCCATCCCATGATCGCCAACGTTGAATTCTCAACGTGCGAGACATCCAAGGCATGAGCGACAAGGCCGTCATCACCTGCGCGCTGAACGGCGTGCTCACCGACCCGAAGCAGCACAATGTCCCCGTGACGCCCGAGCAGATGGCGCGCGAAGCCAGGGCTGCGTTCGATGCCGGTGCGTCCGTCATGCACATCCACCTGCGCCAGCAGGCGTCGGGCAAGGGACATCTGCCGTCCTGGGAGGTGAGCGTCAGCAGGGAGATCCAGCAGGCGATCCGCGAAGCCTGTCCCGGCGTGATCATCAATCACACCTCGGGCGTGTCAGGACCGAACTACTCCGGCGCGCTCGACTGCATCCGCGAGACCAAACCGGAGATCGCCGCCTGCAATGCCGGCTCGCTGAATTATCTGAAGGTCAAGGCCGACAACACCTGGGCCTGGCCACCGATGATGTTCGACAACGCGGTCGAGAAGGTGAAGGACTATCTCGACGTCATGAATGCGGTCGGCACCATCCCCGAGTTCGAATGCTTCGACGTCGGCATCGTCCGCTGCGTCGGCATGTACACCCAGGTCGGCATGTACAAGGGACCGCTCGAATATAATTTTGTGATGGGCGTCGCTTCGGGAATGCCTTCGGACCCGGAGCTGCTGCCGATCCTGACCAAGCTGAAGCGTCCCGAGGCGCATTTTCAGGTCACCGCGATCGGCCGCGAGGAAATCTGGCCGCTGCACCAGCGCTGCGCCGAGCTCGGCGGCCATCTGCGCACCGGTCTCGAGGACACCTTCTATCTCGCCGACGGCAAGAAGGTGACGTCGAACGGCCAGCTGATCGAAGCCGTCGCTGCCTGCGCCCGCCGTGCCGGCCGCGAGATCGCGAGCCCCGCCGAGGCGCGGAAGATCTTTGGGACGAACAGGTAAGCCACACTCCGTCATTCCGGGATGGCCGAAGGCCATGCCCGGAATCCATAGCCACGATCGGGAGTATGGATTCCGGGCTCGCGCTCCGCGCGCCCCGGAATGACGGGCAGGAGCACTAATGTCTACCATCGAAAACACCATTTCCCCCGGCAGCGCCGCCTACCACGCCAACCGCGACGGCATGCTCGGCCTCATCGACCGCATGCGCGCGCTGGAAGAGCGCACCCGCGCGGCGTCGGCCGCAGCCAAGGATCGCTTTCACAAGCGCGGGCAGTTGTTGCCGCGCGAGCGCGTCGCGCTGGTGCTCGATCCCGGTGCGCCTTTCATCGAGCTGTCGACGCTCGCCGGCTACATGTTCGATGTACCGGACGCGACCAAGAGCGTGCCCGGCGGCGGCGTCATCGGCGGCATCGGCTTCGTCTCGGGCATCCGCTGCATGGTGAGCGCCAGCGATTCCGGCATCGATGCCGGCGCGCTGCAGCCTTACGGCCTCGACAAGACGCTGCGGGTGCAGGAGCTCGCGCTGGAGAACAAGCTGCCCTATGTGCAACTGGTCGAAAGCGCCGGCGCCAACCTCTTGCGCTACCGCGTCGAGGATTTTGTCCGCGGCGGCAACATCTTTCGCAATCTCGCGCGGCTCTCCGCGGCAGGACTGCCCGTCGTCACCGTCACGCACGGCTCATCCACCGCTGGCGGCGCCTATCAGACCGGCCTGTCCGACTACATCGTCATGGTGCGCGGCCGTACCCGCGCCTTCCTCGCCGGGCCGCCGCTGCTGAAGGCCGCGACCGGTGAGATCGCGACCGAGGAAGAGCTCGGCGGTGCCGAGATGCACACGCAGGTCTCCGGTCTCGGCGACTATCTCGCCGAAGACGATCGCGACGCGTTGCGTATCGCGCGCGAGATCATGGCGGCGCTGCAATGGGAACGCCCGGGCAGGACAGCATCGGAATTCAAGCCGCCGCGCTACGACCAGGACGAGCTGCTCGGCATCATGCCGATGGACCATAAGCGCTCCGTCGACATGAAGCAGGTGATCGCACGCATCGTCGACGATTCCGATTTCACCGAGATGGCGCCGAATTACGGTCCGGCCACCGTCTGCGGCCACGCCCGCATCGAAGGACAGGCGATCGGCATCATCACCAACAACGGGCCGCTCGATCCCGCCGGCGCCAACAAGGCGACGCATTTCATCCAGGCGTGCTGCCAGACCCGCACGCCGATCCTCTATCTCAACAATACCACCGGCTACATGGTCGGCAAAGCCTACGAAGAAGCCGGCATGATCAAGCACGGCTCGAAGATGATCCAGGCAGTGACCTCGGCGACGGTGCCGCAGATCACCATCTATTGCGGCGCCTCGTTCGGCGCCGGCAATTACGGCATGTGCGGCCGCGGCTTCCATCCGCGTTTCTGCTTCTCCTGGCCCAACGCCAAGACCGCCGTGATGGGCGGCGAGCAGGCGGCCGAGACAATGGCTATCGTGACGGAAGCGG
>NZ_AJQF01000307.1:0-1965 GCF_000261705.1 Bradyrhizobium genomosp. III
AAGGAAAAACTCGACGCGATGAAGGCGCAAATCATCGGTGTGTTCGACGGCCAGATGGACGTGTTCTCCACCAGCGCCCGCGTGCTCGACGACGGCGTGATTGACCCGCGCGACACCCGCGCGGTCCTCTCCGAAGTGCTCGCGATCTGCCGCGAGGGTGACGCACGGACGCCCCAGCGCATGCAGTTTTCGGTGGCCCGCCCATGAGGAACGGATCAGTGCAGCACCGGCCGTTCTTCAGGGTCCTGGTCGCCAATCGTGGCGAGATCGCACTGCGCGTGATGCGCAGCGCGCGACAGCTGGGCCTCGGCGTCGTCGCGGTCTATTCGGATGCGGATCGCGACGCACTCCACGTGCAACAGGCCGACCAGGCCGTGCGCATCGGCGAAGCCCTGCCGGCGCAATCCTATCTCAACATCCCCGCGATCATCGCCGCGGCGAGAGCGAGCGGCGCAGATGCCGTTCATCCCGGCTATGGCTTCCTCGCCGAGAACGAGGATTTTGCGCAAGCCTGCAAGGATGCGGGTCTCGTCTTCATCGGTCCCTCGCCGCAGGCGATCGAGGCGATGGGCAACAAGGCCGGCGCCAAGGAGATCATGAAGAAGGCCGGCGTTCCCTGCGTGCCCGGCTATCAGGGCGCCGAGCAGGGTGACGAGGTCATGCTCGCGGAGGCCAAAAAGATCGGCTTCCCCGTGATGATCAAGGCGGTCGCCGGCGGCGGCGGTCGTGGCATGCGGCTCGTCATCGACGCGGCCTCGTTCCCTGATGCCCTGCGCAGCGCGCGATCGGAGGCGAAAGCGGCGTTCGGCGATCCCACCGTCATCCTCGAGCGCGCGATCCAGAACCCGCGCCACATCGAAATCCAGGTGTTCGGCGACAGCCACGGCAACGCCATCCATCTCGGCGAGCGCGACTGTTCGGTGCAGCGGCGGCACCAGAAGCTGATCGAGGAGGCACCGTCGCCCGCCGTGACGCCGGAGTTGCGCGCGAAAATGGGCGAGGTCGCGGTATCGGCGGTGAAGGCGCTGCGTTACGAGGGCGCCGGCACGCTGGAATTCCTGCTCGATGCGAGCGGCGCGTTCTACTTCATGGAGATGAACACGCGTCTCCAGGTCGAGCATCCCGTGACGGAGGCGATCACCGGGCTCGATCTGGTCGAGCTGCAGCTGCGCGTCGCGCGTGGCGAGCAATTGCCGGTGAAGCAGCAGGACATCAAGTTCTCCGGCCATGCCATCGAGGTGCGGCTCTGCTCGGAGGATGCCGGGCACGACTTCATGCCGCAGTCGGGCCGCATGGCGCGCTGGCAGGTGCCTGATGGCATCCGCGTCGAGCACGCGCTGCAATCGGGTTCGGAGATCCCGCCGTTCTACGATTCCATGATCGCCAAGGTGATCAGCCATGGCGCCACGCGCGAGGAGGCGAGGGGGCGGCTGGTCGTCGGCCTTGAGCAGCTCACGGCTTTCGGCGTGACGACTAATCAGGCGTTCCTGATGTCCTGCCTGCGTCATCCCGGCTTTGCCAAGGGTGAGGCGACGACAGCCTTCATCGGCGCGCATCGCGACGAGCTGCTGGCACCGCGCGCGAACGCGGCATTCGACATGGCGCTGGCGAGCCTGCTGCTCTACGTCACCAACCCGCGCACACCGTCATGGCAGGGCGGGCGGAGCCTCGCCGCCACCTTTCCGTTGCCAGCGAAAATCGAGATCGCCGGTCAGACATACGAACTCGAAGTCACGCGCGAGCGCGATGGTAGTTACACTGTCGCCGCCGACGGCCGGCAAGACAAGTTCGAGATCGACCAACTCGATTCCGACGCCGTCCGCTTCCGCCACGATGGCGTGATGGACAGCGCAAAGTTCTTGCGCGACGGCGACCGGCTCTACCTCCAGCACCGCGGCATCCCGCTCGCGGTCACCGATCTCACCCTCGCCGCGCCGAAGGCCGCCGCAGCCAACGGCGGGGACG